>JALFVM010000026.1 GCA_022787145.1 Lachnospiraceae bacterium
GGCATCAGCTGTGCTTCGCCCTGTTCGGATGATGTCTGTGCCTGCTTCGGTATCTCTGTCGGTGCTGTCGTAGGAGTTGCGCTCGGAGTCTGTTCGGCTGCCGGTGTCTCCTTACTTTCTTCTTTTTTGTCGCTTTCCCCAATCTTATAAGTAAACGTTGCTATCTTGCTCTTTCCGGTCTCTTTGGATACTGCAATCGCCTTGATTGTAGTCGTCTTCTTTACCTCGATTGGTTTTTTCGCATCAAAACGAGTACTTTTTTCTGTCGGTTCCTTACCGTCTGTCGTATAGTAAATCACCGCATCTTTTGCCGAACTTTTTAATGTAATCTTCTGGGTTTCAGAATACGTGCCTTCTTTTACGGTTGCAGTCGGCGCTGCTGTCTGAGTTGTTTTTTCATCATCCTGTTTTTTATCTTCGGAATCTGTTTCTTCTTTCGATTCGTCGTTTTGAGCAGCCTGCTGTGTTTTCTCATCGCCAGCCGCAAAAGTGGAAACAACTCCAACGTTGGCCGTCAACACCGCCGATGCAAGAAGAAGCGCCATAATTTTGTTCCATCGTCTTCTCATAGTTATCCTCCATTTTGTCCTACATTCTGTCAAATGCAAGTGCAAATCACATGCCCTTTTTCATGAACCCATTATAGCATTCTCTGTACTATTATGCAAACAAAATGGGATAATTAAAGGCTTCTTAATAAAATATTCATTTTTGATATCCTTGCAAGGATCGAGCGAAAAATAATTCCTTTGCTTCAAAAAGGACAGAGCCTGTCAACTGCCCTGTCCTCCAATCACTACAACACTTTCACAAGATTCAATGTTTCATCAGCCAAAACAATATCCGCTCTCTTTCCCGGTGTCAGAGAACCTGTTTCTTCGTAAATCCCGATGCTCTTTGCCGGATTTCTAGTTGCCGCAAGGATTGCCTCATCTTCCGGGACGCCCATAGAAACCACACTACGCATACAGTCATACAGATTTGTGGCAGAACCGGCGATGGTTCCATCTGCCAGCGTTGCTTTTCTGTCTTTCATTGTCACTTCCTGACCACCAAGCTCATACGTGCCGTTTTCCATACCTGCTGCCATCATAGAATCGCTGATCAGCACAATCCGCTCTGGCCCAAACAGTCGAAAAGCATTGCGCACCATTGCCGGATGAATATGAATGCCATCTCCAATCAGCTCCACCATACAGTCCGCGCAGTCGGCGGCTGCACCTACCAGCCCCGGATCTCTGTGCCCCATCGGCTGCATGGCATTGAACAGATGCGTCACATGGAGCGCGCCTTTTTTCATAGCTTCACTTGCGCACTCATAATTTGCAGTTGTATGGCCAAGCGAAATACAAACCTCATCTTTTAGTTCATGAATAAATTCCATTGCTCCCTCCACATTTGGAGCCAGCGTCACCAGCCGAATCATCCCATTGCAGGCTTCGTTGCAGTCACGGAAAAATTCTGCGGTCGGTTTTACAATGTTTTCCTCCACATGCGCTCCTTTTTTTGCCGGATCAATAAACGGTCCTTCCATATTAATGCCGCCGATGTGCGCGCACGCCTCATCCATTTCTACTTCCAGTGCCGAATGGAAAATTTTCAAAAGCTGTTCTTTCGGCAATGTCATAGAAGTCGGACACCAGGTTGTCACACCGCTGGCCTTTTCGTACTGGAGAATTTTCTTAAGGCCTTTTGCGTCTGCATCGGAAAAGTCGTGGCCTTTTGCGCCGTGGCTGTGTACATCCACCATTCCGGGAAGAACCTTGAGCCCGCTGGCATCTACCACAGTCTTGTCTGTCACTTCTTCCTCAGAAGCTACGATTCTCCCGTTTTCTATGTATAAATCCTGAACGCCATACGTTCCATCTTCCTGAAATACAGTTCCATTTTTGATAATCATATTAGATTTCTCCCTTTTTAATAATCAGGCTCAGTGCCGCCTCATCTGCAACTACGGTCACATCGTTGTGCAGCTGCAAAATGGATGCCGGTACATTCGGTGTGATTTTTCCATAAAGTGACTGATACAGTGCCTCAGCCTTGTTTTCTCCGGTAGCAACCAGCAGAATTTTCTTTGCAGACATAATGTTTTTGATTCCCATCGTATACGCCTGCTTCGGCACATCATCCATGCTCTCAAAAAATCTCGCATTTGCCTGAATAGTACTTTCAGTCAGGTCAACACAGTGTGTCTTTTGCTCAAATGCCAGCCCCGGCTCGTTAAATCCGATATGTCCATTTCCACCAATTCCGAGAAGCTGCATATCAATGCCGCCGACACTTTGGATGATTTCATTATATTCTGCACATGCTTTCTCAGAATCTTTTTCCAGTCCGTTTGGCACAAACGTTTTCGTTTTATCAATATTTACATGATCAAACAGATTTGTATTCATAAAATAACGGTAGCTTTGGTCATTGTCTCCAGATAAGCCTTTGTATTCGTCGAGATTTACACTTGTCACTTTGGAAAAATCTAAATCTCCTTTTTTATACCACTCTACCAGCTGCCGATACGTACCAATCGGTGTGGATCCTGTTGCAAGCCCTAATACGCAATTTGGTTTCATAATAATCTGTGCAGAAATAATATTTGCAGCCTTTCTACTCATATCCTGATAATCTTTTGCCTTGTAAATTGTAATCATAATTTTTTTCCTTTCTTTTCTTATAACTACTGCCATAGTATTTCTTTATTTTGAAATTTTTTTTACATCTGTAACTTGATTATAGAGTCAGCAATTTGTTTTTTCAATAATCTTATAGCTTTTTGAATTTTCTTTCACTGTTTGGAGAACCTGTACAAAAAAATCCCGTTTTTTCTTTTCCTTTTTTGTTCACTTTGTCCGTTCTTTGAAACTACTTTCATAATTGTAAAAAATGTTGAAATTAGTTTTTTCATGTATTATACTGACGTCGAAAGTTGAAACACAAAAGCAACAAGCATCTGTTTCACATTACGTAAAAAAATAAATACATTGTAATTGCAAAGGAAAGGAGTTGCATTATGAACGACAAAATCAAAGGAATTCATCAGAAACTGGTCGTGTCCTGTCAGGCACTTCCTCACGAGCCGCTTCACTCTTCCTTCATTATGGGAAGAATGGCACTGGCAGCCTTTCAGGGAGGCGCATGCGGCATCCGCGCCAACACAAAGGAAGACATCGCTGAAATTCAGAAAAATGTAGATCTTCCGATTATCGGAATCGTAAAGAGAGATTACGAAGACAGTGCCGTCTATATCACACCTACGATGAAAGAAATCGAAGAACTGATGGAGGTAAAACCGGAAATCATTGCTTTGGATGCAACCGGTGCTGTCCGTCCTGGAAATGTCACTCTGGATGATTTCTTCAAGGAATGCAAAGAAAAATATCCCGATCAGCTGTGGATGGCGGACTGCTCTACGATTGAAGAAGCACTTCACGCAGACGAACTTGGTTTTGATTTCATCGGAACAACGATGGTAGGATACACACCGCAAAGCCAAGGCGATAAGATTGAGGCCAATGACTTTGAAATCATTCGCACCATCTTATCCAAAGCAAAACATCCCGTCATCGCCGAGGGAAATATCAATACACCGGAAAAGGTAAAACGCGTCATTGAACTTGGCTGCTACAGCGTTGTGGTAGGTTCTATTATCACACGTCCACAACTGATTACAAAAGCTTTTGCAGACGCACTAAATTAGGTTACTGAAAATTTTATCACATAAATCATCAAAAAAAGAAGAAAAGGAGATCAAACTATGAGAGATTTAACAAAGTACGAGGGAATCATTCCTGCATTTTATGCCTGCTATGACAAAGATGGCAAGGTAAGCCCAGAGGCAGTCCGTGCACTGACACAGTATCACATTAACAAAGGTGTGAAAGGTGTTTATGTCTGCGGTTCTTCCGGCGAGTGTATTTACCAGAGCAAAGAGGATAGAAAAATCACTCTGGAAAATGTTATGGCTGTCGCAAAGGGAAAACTGACTGTCATCGCTCATGTAGCCTGCAACAATACAGAAGACAGCGTAGAACTTGCAAAACATGCAGAGAGCTGTGGCGTTGACGCAATCGCAGCCATCCCTCCCATCTACTTCCGTTTGCCGGAGTATTCCATCGCAAAATACTGGAATGCCATGAGTGAAGCAGCTCCGAACACCGATTTTATCATTTACAACATTCCTCAGCTCGCAGGTGTTGCACTGACCATGCCTCTGTTCAAAGAGATGCTGAAAAATCCAAGAGTCATCGGTGTCAAAAACTCTTCCATGCCGGTACAGGATATTCAGATGTTTAAAGCGGAAGGAAAAGACGATATCGTTGTATTCAACGGTCCTGATGAGCAGTTTATCAGCGGACGTGTCATCGGTGCAACTGCAGGAATCGGCGGGACTTATGGTGTCATGCCGGAATTGTTCCTGAAAATGGATGAGCTTGTAAAAGCAAACCGTCTTGAGGAAGCAAAAGAAGTTCAGTATGCAGCAAACGAAATCATCTACAAAATGTGCTCCGGCCATGGAAATATGTATGCAATGATCAAAGAAATCCTTCGCATCAACGAGGATCTGAATATCGGAAGCGTAAAAGCTCCGCTTGAGCCACTCAACGAGGCTGACAAAGAAATCGCCAAAGAAGCTGCTGCTATGGTGAAAAAAGCAGTTGCAGCTTACTGCAAATAATCATTAATTTTTTTGAAGGAGGGAAATCATGCAAGGCTTTACCACGATCGATTTAGTCATTCTTGTTGCCTATCTGGCAGCTGTCCTTTTTGCAGGACTTCATTTTTCCAAAAAAGAAATGAAAGGAAAAGAATTCTTCCACGGTGATGGCACCATTCCGTGGTGGGTAACCAGTGTATCTATTTTTGCAACCTTATTGAGCCCAATCTCCTTCCTGTCTCTGGCAGGAAACTCCTACGCAGGCACATGGATTATGTGGTTTGCACAGCTTGGTATGATCGTTGCAATTCCAATTACCATTAAATTCTTCCTTCCAATTTACAGCAAATTGGAAATTGATACGGCTTACCATTATCTGGAGATCCGTTTTGGCAGCAAAGGACTTCGTGTTCTTGGCGCAGTCATGTTCATCATTTACCAGATCGGACGTATGTCCATCATTATGTATCTGCCGTCTATGGTACTCTCAAACCTGACTGGCATCAACGTAAACATTCTGATTATTGTTATGGGAATCATTGCAATTATCTACTCTTACACAGGCGGTCTGAAATCTGTGCTCTGGACAGACTTTATTCAGGGAAGTGTGCTTCTCGTAGGTGTTACATTTGCATTGATTTATCTTGTTGCACACATTGACGGCGGTGCCGGTGCAATGATGGATGCGTTTGCAACAGGTAAATTCCTTGCAGGCGATGAGCCAATCTTCTCTGCAAGCATTATGAAAAACAGCGTATTCCTTCTGATTGTAGGTGCAGGATTCAACACATGCTCTTCCTACATCTCCAGCCAGGATATCGTACAGCGTTTTACCACAACAACCGATACAAAACAGCTCAACAAAATGATGCTGACAAACGGCGCTCTCTCTTTGTTTATCGCAACTGTATTTTACTTAATCGGTACCGGTCTGTATGTCTTCTACGGACAGAACCCAGCACTGGCACAGACGGTACAGCAGGATCAGATTTTTGCATCCTTCATCGCATACCAGCTTCCAGTCGGCATAACAGGTATCCTTCTTGCCGCAATTTACGCAGCTTCCCAGTCCACTCTGTCTACTGGTCTGAACTCTGTGGCAACAAGCTGGACTATGGATATTCAGGAGCGTCTTTCTAAGAAAGAAATGTCCTTCGAGAAGCAGACAAAGATTGCTCAGTACATCTCTCTTGGTGTAGGTATCGTTGCAATCGTTGTTTCTATGGTACTTGCAAACGGTGAGATCAAATCCGCTTATGAGTGGTTCAACGGATTTATGGGACTCGTACTTGGTGTATTAGGCGGAACCTTCGTACTTGGATGCTTTACAAAAGTAGCAGATACTTTTGGTGCAGTGACTGCATTCATCGTATCTTCTATCGTCATCATCATTGTAAAGTACACCATTCCGGAAGTATCCATCTGGTCTTACTCCATCATTACCATCGCTCTGTCTCTGATCGTTGGTATTCCGGTAAGCTACCTGCACAGAAAAATAACCGGCAATCACGAACAGCCACCTGCACACGCTACCATCTATCATAATTAAGGAGTTTTCTATGATATTCGGAAACATAAAAGATTTAGACAATTATACATATTTGGATGAAAAAATTCAGAAATGCTTTCAGTACGCAGCTAAACACGATCTGCTCTCCTATGAAAAAGGCCGTCACGACATAGATGGAGATGACCTCTTTGTAAATATCGTGGAGTATGAGACTACCACTCCAGAAGAACGTTTCTGGGAGGCACACAAATATTACCTGGATCTTCATTTTATGCTGCGCGGTCCGGAACAGATCGACGGAAATTTCATTCAGAACATGGAACAGAAAGATTTTGTTGAAAAAGATGACTTTCTTCCTCTGGAAGGTGAGCCAAACAATCATGTCGTGTTAGAAGACGGAGACTTTCTCCTGTGCTATCCGGCTGACGCACACCGCACAGCCGTTGCAGTCAACAAACCTGCCATGATCAAAAAAGCAATCTTTAAGATTAAAATCTGATTTTCAGAGGAAGCCGCTGTTATTTTGCAGGGGCTTCCTTCTGTTATTTTTGTATGTTATACTGTTGTTATGACATGCCATTTATATTTCGACAAGGAGAATATTTTTATGAAATCTTACATTTGTATTGATATCGGCGGAACTAATATCAAATACGGCATCATCCGCGAAGACGCTGTCATTTTAGAAAACCATGAAATTCCCACCGAGGCACACCTCGGAGGACCTAAAATTTTACATAAAGTAACTTCCATCGTTTCTGCCTATCTGGACAACGCATCTTATGCCGGAGTATGCATCTCCACCGCAGGGATTGTAGACTGCCAGAAAGGCGAAATCGTCCATGCTGGCCACACCATCCCCAATTTCAAAGGGACTGGCTTCAAGGCAACCATCGAAAATACCTTCCATCTTCCCTGCGAAGTGGAAAATGATGTAAACTGCGCTGCTTTGGCGGAGCACTACGCCGGTGCCTCCAAAGGAACCTCCAGCAGTCTCTGTCTCACGATCGGAACAGGAATCGGCGGTGCACTCATCCTCAACAACCAGATTCACCACGGCTTTTCTTTCAGCGGATGTGAGGTCGGATATATGCATATGCTCGGAAGCTCCTTTGAAAAGCTCGGAGCAAGCAGCATTCTCGTCAAAAAGGTTCAGCAGTTAAAAGGCAACGAGGAAGAAAGCATTGACGGCAAATACGTTTTTGAGCATGCCAAAGAAGGCGATAGACACTGCATTCAGGCGATTGATGAGATGGCCGATATCCTCGGCATGGGAATCGCCAACATCTGCTACATCGTCAATCCGGAAATCGTCGTACTTGGCGGCGGCATCATGGCGCAAAAGGAATATCTCTATCCAAAGATTCGGGCGTCTATTGACAAATATCTGATTCCTTATATCAGCGAAAAGACAACGCTCGCCTTTGCCCAAAATCAAAACCAGGCCGGTATGCTCGGTGCATTTTATCATTTTCAGGCAATTCATCAATAAAAATCAGCACAAAAAAGGAGGCTTCCCCTATGGAACAATATGAAGAAAGCATCATTCCCCAGATTGAGTCTGTGTATCACACGTTTACACCACTGGAAAAAACAATCGGAGATTTTTTTATTCACAACACAAAACAGATGGATTTTTCATCAAAACACATCTCTCAGCTTCTCTATGTTTCCGAAGCCTCCCTGTCCCGTTTTGCCAAAAAATGTGGTTTTCAGGGCTATCGGGAGTTTCTTTATAAGTACAAACAGAGCTTTGTTCCGGGAAAAGATAAGATTACCGCTGATTTTACAAAACAGGTGTTAAATACTTATCAGGAGCTTTTAAACAAAAGCTATGCGCTTCTTGACCAGGCACAGATGGAACGAATTGTGCAGCTTCTGTCCACAAAAAAACGTGTCTACGTCTATGGACGCGGAAGCTCCGGTCTTACAGCGCAGGAAATGAAGCTTCGTTTTATGCGTATTGGTGTCAACATTGAGGCAATCACAGACAGCCACATTATGAAAATGAATTCTGTCATTCTTAATTCTGACTGTCTTGTTTTCGGTATCAGCGTCAGCGGTACGACAGAAGATGTCATTTCTTCACTAAAAGCCGCCAAAGCCAGGGAGGCTGCTACCATTTTGGTCACGTCCCACCGCGACAAATCTCTGACTGAATTCAGCGATGAGATTCTTCTCGTCACGAGCAAGGAACATCTGGAAAACGGAAACGCGATTTCTCCGCAGTTTCCTGTCCTTGTCATGACTGACATTTTGTACGCTTATTACAAGCAGATGGATAAACAAAACAAAGAAGCCATGCATGAATACACACTTCATACACTTCGCACACCAACTATCTGACTACTCTCTACAAACAGGTTATAATTCTCTTATTTCTTTTATTATTTATATTTTCAATTTTTTCTATTGATTATATCTATAAATCCTTTTATAATAAACAATACACACAAAAAAACGATTAGTGCGCGAATGCATTGGAGGAAATTTGCCATGGAATTTAGACAGTTAGAGGCATTTGTAGCCGTTTCTGAATTGAAAAGCTTTTCGAAGGCAGCACAACAGCTGTATTTAACACAGCCAACTATCAGTTCCCACATCAAGGCACTCGAAAAAGAGCTTGGCACCACTTTGATCAAAAGAACGACAAAATCATTTGTCCTGACAGAACAGGGACAGCAGTTCTTTCCCTACGCCAGAAGAATGTTAGAATTGAAAAGAACAGCACTGGAAAAACTCCAGACGCAGCACAGACAGTTTTTACATCTTGCCGCTTCCAGCATTCCCTCCAGCTATCTGCTTCCCCAGATTCTTGCCAGCTATCGGGAGGAAAATCCGGAAACTTATTTTCACATCTTCCAGACAGACAGCTTTGGAGTGGAAAATCAGGTCATCGATGGAACCGTAGATCTTGGACTGACTGGGCAATACTGTGATAACAGCCGTGTTTTGTGTGAGGCTTTCTGCAGCGATCACCTTGTTCTTGCAATGCCTTCCACGGATTACTATTATCAATTAAAACACGAAAATCCATCCCTGCAAAGGCTCCTGCAAGAACCTATGATTGTGCGGGAAATGGGCTCCGGAACACAGAAAGCGGCCAATCAGTTTCTGAAAGAACATCATATCGACGAACTTTCTCTGAATATCATCGCCCGCATCAATGACCTGGAATCCATCAAGCAAATGGTCACACAGGGGATGGGAGTCTCTATTTTGTCTGATTTTGCCACCCGTGATCTGGCTGCTTCCGGACAGATTCTGACGTATCCGCTTGATTCCCAGCATCTCAGAAAATTCTATGTTCTGCGTCTGAAAGAACGTCCGTTGACCAGACCGCTTCAAACCTTCATCAAATATCTGAAATCTTATGATTTTTCCCAAAAACCTCTTTGTGAAAAGCGATTGCATCACAAATAAACATACTTCTGGAAGTTTTCTGTTTTTTTATGTAATCTGTACAAAATTGTCACTGTAACAGAGTGAAGAGTAACAAAAACCGCCTGCAGCAAAATGCTGCAAGCGGTCTGTATACATATAATTCAGAAATTATTCTGCGGAGTGCAGAGTTACTAATTTCTTCAGATATTCATATCTGTCTTTAGCCTGCTCTTCGTTCAGAGCGAACAGTTTCTCAGCTTTAGCCGGGTTAGAGCGTTTCAGAGAGTTGTAACGAACCTCGCCGTCCAAGAACTCCTGATATCCTTCTGTAGATGGCTCTTTGCTGTCTAAGCTGAACTTGCTTCCTTCTGCTGCAGGATTGAAGCGGAAGTTATGCCAATATCCACACTTAACTGCTAATTCTTCCTCAGTCTGAGCTTTGCTCATACCTTTCTTGATACCATGGTTGATACATGGAGCATAAGCGATGATCAGGGATGGTCCCGGATAAGCTTCTGCTTCAGAGATTGCTTTAACAGTCTGGTTAAAGTCAGCACCCATGGAAATCTGAGCTACATATACGTAGCCATAGGACATAGCGATGGAAGCCATATCTTTCTTCTTGGTTTCTTTTCCACCTGCTGCGAACTGTGCAATTGCACCAGTAGGAGTAGATTTGGAGGACTGTCCACCTGTGTTGGAGTAAACTTCGGTATCGAATACCATTACGTTGATGTCTTTTCCACTTGCAAGGACGTGGTCAACACCGCCGAATCCGATATCGTAAGCCCATCCGTCACCACCGAAGATCCACTGGGATTTCTTAGCCAGGAAATCTTTGTTAGCAACGATATCTTTACAAATTTCGCATTCGCATCCTTCCAGAGCTGCAACCAGTTTATCTGTAGCAACACCGTTAGTAGCACCTACGCTATAAGTATCCAGCCATTCCTGACAAGCAGCTTTTACTTCTTCTGAAGCTTTGTCACTTGCAGCTACAGTTTCAACTTTAGCTTTCAGACCTTCACGGATTGCTTTCTGAGCCAGCAGCATACCATAACCGAACTCTGCATTATCCTCGAACAGAGAGTTGCCCCATGCAGGACCCTGTCCTTTAGCATTTACAGTGTATGGTGTGGACGGTGAGGAGTTACCCCAGATAGAAGAACATCCTGTTGCGTTTGCGATGTACATTCTGTCACCGAACAGCTGAGTGATCAGTTTTGCATATGGTGTCTCACCACAGCCTGCACATGCGCCTGAGAACTCAAGCAGCGGCTGTTTGAACTGAGAACCTTTTACTGTATTCTCTTTGAATTTAGCGATAACATCTGCTTTCTCCGGCAGAGTTACTGCATAATCAAAGAACTTCTGGGATTCCAGATTTGCTTCCAGGTTTTCCATAGCAAGTGCTTTTGCACCTTTCTTACCAGGACAAACGTTTGCACAGGAACCACATCCGGTACAATCCAAAGCGGATACTGCGATAGCAAATTTGTATTCTTTCATACCGGTCATTTCCAGAGCTGCAGGAGCATTTGCTGCTTCTTCCTCTGTCATAGCAACCGGACGGATAACTGCGTGCGGACAAACATAGGAACAACGGTTACACTGAATACAGTTTTCCGGATTCCATACAGGAATATTAACTGCGATACCACGTTTCTCATATGCAGATGTTCCGGATGGTGTTGTACCATCAACATATGCAGAGAATGCAGATACAGGCAGGTTATTTCCTTCCTGAGCAGATACAGCAGACTGGATCGTGTTAACGAAGTCAACAGCATCTTTTCTTCCGCTTTCAGCTTTGATTACGGTCAGCCCTTCATCTTCAGCATCTTTCCAGCTTTCCGGAACCTGAACTTCAACAATCTGTTTTGCACCTTCATCGATAGCTGCCCAGTTCTTAGCAACTACGTCATCACCTTTACGTCCGTAAGTAGCTTTTGCAGCTGCTTTCATCAGTTCAATTGCCTGCTCTTCCGGAATGATATTTGCAAGTTTGAAGAATGCGGACTGAAGGATTGTGTTGATACGGGTTGGTCCCATACCGGTTTCAATACCAATCTTAACACCATCAATTACATAGAATTTGATGTTGTGGTTAGCGATAAATGCTTTTACCTGTCCTGGCAGATGTTTTTCCAGACCTTCCATATCCCATGGACAGTTCAGCAGGAATGTACCTCCGTCTACCAGTTCCTGAACCATGTTATATTTTGTAACATAAGACGGATTGTGGCATGCAACAAAGTTAGCTTTCTTGATCAGGTATGTGGATTTGATTGGTTTCTTTCCGAAACGCAGGTGGGACATAGTAACACCACCGGATTTCTTGGAGTCATAATCAAAGTATGCCTGAGCGTACATATCAGTATTATCACCAATGATCTTGATGGAGTTCTTGTTAGCACCTACAGTACCGTCAGCTCCCAGACCCCAGAACTTACAGTTGATGGTTCCTTCCGGAGTTGTAACCAGAGGAGCACCGATTTCCAGAGACAGGTTAGTAACATCATCTACGATACCCAGTGTAAATTTCTGTTTTGTTGTGTTTTCATATACAGCTACGATCTGTGCAGGAGTTGTATCTTTGGAACCCAGACCAAAACGTCCTGTAAATACAGGTACATCATTGAATTTGGTTCCCTTCAGAGCTGCTACAACATCCAGATACAGCGGCTCGCCAAGAGCACCCGGCTCTTTTGTTCTGTCCAGAACAGTGATCTGTTTTACAGTCTCAGGAATCGCATCGATCAGAGCCTGTGCACAGAATGGTCTGTACAGACGAACCTTGACAACGCCGACTTTCTTTCCGGCAGCCATCAAATAGTCGATTGTCTCTTCAATGGTATCATTTACAGAACCCATAGCAACGATTACATGCTCTGCGTCTGCTGCACCATAGTAGTTGAACAGTTTATAGTCTGTTCCGATCTTTTCATTTACTTTATCCATGTATTCCTGTACGATAGCCGGAAGAGCATCATAATACGGGTTACATGCTTCTCTTGCCTGGAAGAAGATATCTGGGTTCTGAGCGGAACCTCTCTGGCATGGATGATTTGGATTCAGAGCATGTTTACGGAACTCAGCAATTGCATCCATATCAGCCATATCTTTCAGATCTTCATAATCCCATGTTTCAATCTTCTGGATTTCATGAGAAGTACGGAAACCATCAAAGAAGTTGATAAACGGAACTTTACCTTTGATTGCTGCCAGATGAGCTACCGGAGTAAGGTCCATAACTTCCTGTACAGAAGACTCACAAAGCATAGCTACACCTGTCTGACGACATGCGTAAACGTCGGAATGATCTCCGAAAATAGAAAGTGCGTGGCTTGCCAGAGCACGTGCGGATACATTGAATACGCCCGGAAGCTGCTCACCAGCGATTTTGTAAAGGTTTGGAATCATCAGCAGAAGACCCTGAGAAGCTGTGTATGTAGTTGTCAGAGCGCCTGCTGCCAGAGAACCGTGAACTGCACCTGCAGCACCGGCTTCGGACTGCATCTCAGTTACCTGAACTTCCTGTCCGAAGATATTCTTTCTTCCCTGAGTTGCCCATTCATCTGTAGCTTCAGCCATAACAGATGATGGAGTAATTGGGTAAATGGCTGCTACGTCGGAATATGCATAGGATGCATGAGCGGCAGCATGATTACCATCCATGGTTTTCATTTTTCTTGCCATTTTTTGTTTCCTCCTTAATTTGAATTAAACATAATTTAACTCTTGTGAGTTATTATAACATGGTTTCCAAAACATGTCTATTTTTTGATTAAAAAACCTTTCATGTTTTTCGAAAAAAACAAAAAGAGAAGCAATTTGTCCTGTTTTTCAGTACAAATCGTTTCTCTTTTATTATGTTCCGACAAACTCTTATTTATTAACGATTGTTTTCATGGTTTCCCATTTATCTTCCATATCCTTCACAAGCTTCAACTGCGTTCTTGTCCGGTCAAGATTCTGTCCTTTGTAATGTGTTTTAAAATATACATCTCCCTCCAGATAATCTGTCAAAAACCGCATACCACATTCCAGTGTCATAATTTTTGCCCCCATAGGCAGTGTCTCAACTTCCCGCTTTGTCAGACTTCCCCGGCATCCTTCCATAAATCCATCAAAATATGCCTCAAAAAGTTCCATACTGCAGGTTACTTTATCCAGATCTTTTTCATCTTCAGCAGCCGTACTCGCTCCAAAACGAATCGCATCGCCAAAATCATGAGCTGCAAATCCCGGCATCACGGTGTCCAGATCGATTACACAGATTGCTTTTCCTGTCTCCCGGTCAAACAAAACATTATTCAGCTTGGTATCGTTATGGGTTACCCGCAGAGGTACTTCCCTGTTTGCAAGCAGGTTTCCAAAGAAATGGCAGTCCTGTTCTCTGTCCATTACAAAACAAATCTCCGGCTCCACTTCTTTTGCACGTCCCATCACATCAGCTTCCACGGCTTTTTTAAACTTATCAAATCGATCCACCGTATTATGGAAATTTATAATCGTCTCATGCAGTTCCTCTGCCGGGAAATCTGCCAGGAGATACTGGAAATTACCAAAAGCATAACCGCTTCTGTTAAAATCCTCTGCACTTTCTGCAAGATCATAGCTTATGGTGTCTACAATAAACGGATATACTCTCCAGCCGTCTCCATCCTCTTCTTTGTAATAGGATTCTCCTGTCCTGGTTGGGATCACCTGCAAGGTTTCTCTGTCAGGATCCCCTCCCTGAGCAACAATTTTCTCTTTCAGAAAACTTGTGACACGCATAATATTTTCCATCAGTTCGTCTCTGTTTTTGAAAATTTCTCCATTCATCCTCTGAAGAATGTAAGCTTTTTCTCCTTCCCCCTTTTTTTCAATCAAGCGAAATGTATCATTGATATGACCGCTTCCGTAGGGTTCAATGGAAAGAATTTCTCCTTCAATCTGAAATTTCCCTGCCACTTCATACAAATTCTCTTTTGAAACAGTATTCATACTGATTAGTCCTCCCACAGTTTTTCCGGATATCTGCCCTCTTCTTTCATTTTGCGGATTGCATTGACAACTACCGGTTTGTCTTCTTTATAAGTTACCCCATACCATTTATCCAGAGATTTCAGTACCCGAACATCTGCTTTATTCTCTGCCAGAAGCTCTCCCACTACCGATGGAAGGAAATACTCGCCTTTCATCGGATTTTTCTCAAGTGCTTCCTTAAGAAATGCCGGGAAGCGTCCTTCCAGTTCCTTCAGAAGACTTGCAGAAAAGCCCCACATATTCATGGAGACTGTACTTCCCTGTGGAATCGTAACCCATGTTTTTCCGTCATCTTCGGTATATGCTGCACCTTCCGGACGTTTCTCAATATGAGTACGTTCATTGATTCCGATCAGATAACCATTTTCATCTGTCACACACACACCTCTTGCCACATGACCATTCTCTGTCAGTGTATTTTCCAGAACGTATCCAACCATCGTGTAATGATATTTTTCATCGTCCTCATGTGTAGTGAGGAAATCATAAATCATCTGAAATGCATGACTTCCATAGTAATCATCCGCATTGATTACAGCGAACGGTGCATCCAGAGTACCCAGACAACTGAGGACTGCATGGCCGGTTCCCCATGGTTTTACCCTTCCTTCCGGGACCTGAAAACCTTCCGGAAGATTCTGAATATCCTGGAACACATAAGAAACCTTCATGATTTTACTGATTCTGTCACCGATACATTCTTTAAAATCTTTTTCATTTTCTTTCTTTATAATAAAGATTACTTCCTCAAATCCTGCTTTTTTTGCATCAAACAAAGAAAAATCCATAATGATATGCCCCTGCGGGTCAATCGGATCAATCTGTTTTAATCCACCGTAACGGCTTCCCATTCCTGCTGCCATAATTACTAATACTGGTTTTTTCATAATTTTGCTTCCACCCTTTCCAAAATGATCAGCGGAAATTTCCGCTTCGTTTTCTATATAGTAACACGTTTTTTCCGCTTTGGATTTACACAATAATTAATTTTGTTTGCACAAAAATCTGTTTTTCCGTTATAATCAGAGTATCAAAGATTTCAGGAGGGTTATCCATGTCTTTTGAAGGCCTTATACTCAAAGAAGAACTGAATATTTCAGAAATTATTACGATCCATTATTTTGAATATACCAGCACTTATCAATTTTCAGGTGAATCTCATGATTTCTGGGAATTTTTATGTGTTGACAAGGGGGAGGTGGTTGTTACAGCCGGTGATACTTCTCATGTTCTCACCCGGGGACAGATTATTTTTCATAAGCCTAATGAATTTCATAATGTCAGGGCCAACGGACGAATTGCACCCAATCTGGTGGTCATTTCTTTCGTATGTAATTCTCCATGTATGAAAAGATTTGAAAACCTGCTTACAGAAATCGGAGAAAAGGAGCGCACGATCCTTGCAAATATTATTTATGAGGCCAAACAAAGTATCCTGACACCGCTGGATAATCCGTTCACACAAAAAATGGACCGGCGGGGAAATGCTCCCTTTGCGTCTGAACAGCTGATCAAACTCAATCTCGAACTTCTTCTTATTACTATGATTCGGCAAATGGACAGCAGACAGCTGCCTGCCCCCACAGTCAAATCTGTCCGTAAAAAGAATGATGCTCTTCTTTATGCCCGGGTCATTACTTATCTTGAGGAACACATAAGGGAAAAACTGACATTGGAGGAAATCTGTCATGCCACTATGGTAGGACGTGCACAGCTGCTCAAACTTTTTAAAGACGAAAATGGATGTGGTGTCATTGATTACTTTGCCCATCTGAAAATTGAAACCGCAAAAAAAATGATTCGTGAGGAAAGTGGAAATTTTTCCCAGATTTCTGATTATCTAGGATACTCTTCCATCCATTATTTTTCCAGACAATTTAAAAAGTTCACCGGAATGACTCCTTCCGAATATGCTTCTTCCATAAAAGCTTTATCCGACTGATTGATAAAAGATTTTTCGTCATTTCTTCAACGGTAAGAACTTTCTATTTTCTGTCTTATGATAATTCCTACTTGCTTTTTACGGTTAAATAAGATAGTTTAAAAGTATGAATTATGTAGATGAGGAGGTTTTTCCATGAAGATTATTGTAACAAAAGATTACAATGACATGAGCAGAAAAGCAGCAAATATTATCTCTGCTCAGATTATTACGAAACCGAACTGTGTATTGGGACTTGCTACCGGTTCTACCCCAGTCGGCACCTATGCTCAGCTGGTAGAATGGTACAAAAAAGGGGATCTGGACTTTTCTCAGGTTTCCACAGTGAATCTGGATGAATACCGGGGTCTGGATCACAGCAATGATCAGAGCTATTACTATTTTATGATGAACAACCTGTTCAAACATGTCAATATCGATCTTTCCAGAACCAATGTGCCGGATGGTACCAATCCGGATCCGGTAAAAGCATGTGAAGAGTACGAAGAAATTGTAAAGAGCTATGGCGGAGCTGACCTGCAGCTTCTTGGTCTCGGTCATAACGGCCATATTGGTTTCAATGAGCCGGCTGATGAATTTCCAAAATTCACACATTGTGTAGACCTTACCGAGAGCACAATCAAGGCCAATGCCCGCTTCTTTGAAAAAATTGAAGATGTTCCTACACAGGCTTATACCATGGGTATCGGAACAATCATGAGAGCAAAGAGAATTCTTCTGATTGCCAGCGGAGCTGACAAGGCAGAAGCTGTAAAGAAAGCGCTTCAGGGTCCGGTTATGCCGCAGATGCCGGCTTCCATCCTGCAGCTGCACCCGGATGTTACTGTAGTTCTTGACGAGGCAGCTGCTTCTCTTCTGTAAGCCACCAAAGGAGAATGTTCCATGTTTCATACCATTGATTTTGATTCCTGGAACCGTCGGGAAATCTTTGAACTGTTTGAAGGCTATCTTTATTGTATGACTGTAGAACTTGATATCACAGAATTTCTCTGTACACTGAACGAACAGCAGATCAAATTCTATCCTGCCATGTGTTATTGTATCGCCCAAACAGTCAATGGAAATCAGAATTATCGTTATGCAAAAATTAATGGAGAAATTGGATACTGGGATCGTGTACACCCTCACTATACACTGTTGAGGAAAAATACCGATCATCTGTTTACCCATCAGCGTACCTTTTATTCCGATGATTTTTCCAAATATTATCGGCATTTTCTGGAAGACAAAGAAAAAGCTGAGAACGGTGACAGCCTATATTATGACAAAAGCGGATCCATGGACAATGTTCATATCTCCACTATGCCAAATACAAGCTATACCGCACTCAGCTATTCAAAGCCTGCATCCTTTACTCATTACGGAACACCAAACACAAGCTTTATTCCCTTTGTAATGATTGGGAAATATTATGATTCCGGGCACTGTATGAAGCTTCCTGTTACAGTGGAATTTCATCATGCAGTCAATGACGGATATCATGCAGAACAGTTTTTTCACCTTCTTGAGGAAACCTGCAGGTCATTTCAGGGATGATCAATCCACATAGAAAAATGCCATATAGAACATAACTATACCAATCAGCAAAATCACTGCTCCCATCACAGAGCGAAGGGTTTTGCTGATTTTTTCATATTTGGAATCATACATCCATTTCTGTACCACACTGTAACTGGTTCCGGCTGCCACCAGAAGAATACTGTGTCCAACCGCAAACATAGCCAGAAGGAAAATTCCCCACAAAGTATTGCCTGACTGTGCCGCCATCGCAAGCAGTGCGATCATTACAGGTGTGGAACAATGGGAAGAGATTGCCCCGCTCAGCATTCCTGCCAGCAATGCTCCAAGGTATCCTCTCTTGCTCACTTTTGGACCGCAGTGACATTTTCCTCCATTTTCCTCACAATTCGTGGGATGTTCATGTTCATGCTCATGATGATGGCGATGATCATGACATTCACATCCATGCTCCGGATGCTCTTCTCCAGTTCCGTAATCATGCGGATGATTGGGAAACAGACGTATCACACCCCAAATCTGCAAAGCCATAAGAATCATAATGATTCCCAGAAATGCATACCACCAGGTACCGATTTCATGCATATAATGTCCGATGACCGAAGCAAGCGAACCAAAAACCAGGAAAGTAATAGAAAGGCCTGCTGCCATAGTAAGAGAAAGGCGACAAGCTTTCTTACTGTCTTTTTTTGCTGAACCCCCTATATATGCGATTACCATGGGGACGCTGGACAATGAGCATGGGGTAAACGAAGTAATAATGCCGGCCAACAATGATAATACCGGAGCAATCCAGATATATTTCTGTATCATGTGTGCCAGAGTGTTAAGTGTTTCAGTCATATCAAGTAACTCCTTTCATTTGAACATATGAGCGTTCTTTCATTTTGTCTGAAAACCATACAAGGGACATGAGCCGGATTTTTCTCCGGTCATGCCCCTGTTTTTATCGTTTTCGTATTGTAATGATGTAGGTTTCAAAATTGATTGCAGAATGTTTAACTGCAAGCAGCTCCCACAATCCATTTTAATTATCTTCTTCCTGCATCAGATATACCTGACGTTTTCTTGCCATTTCATCGCTGGCCAGATACTCATCATAAGTGGTAATCTTATCGATCATAGAACCGTTTGGCATAATCTCCATAATACGGTTGGCAGTGGTTTCAACAAACTGATGGTCGTGGGATGCAAAAAGCAGCACACCCGGGAATTTGATCAGTCCATTATTCAGTGCAGTGATACTCTCCATATCCAGATGGTTGGTTGGTTCATCCAGAATCAGGATATTGGCACCGGAGATCATCATTTTCGACAGCAGACAGCGCACTTTTTCACCACCTGAAAGTACTTTCACTTTCTTGACACCGTCTTCTCCGGCAAACAACATTCTTCCAAGGAAGCCACGAACATAGGTAACATCCTTGATTTCAGAATACTGCGTCAGCCAGTCTGCGATCGTCAGATCATTATCAAATTCTTTGGTGCTGTCTTTCGGGAAGTAAGCCTGTGATGTGGTAACACCCCATTTGTAGTATCCCTCATCCGGTTCCATTTCACCAACCAGAATTTTGAACAGGGTAGTTTTTGCAAGTTCATTGCCTCCCACAAAAGCTACTTTATCTTCTCTTCCCAGAGTGAAAGTAATATTATCCAGTATTTTTACTCCATCAATAGTCTTTGAGAGATTTTCCACCATCAAAACTTCATTTCCGATCTCACGGTTTGGTCTGAAATCAATATACGGATATTTTCTGCTGGAAGGACGGATCTCCTCCAACTGAATCTTTTCCAGAGCTTTTTTACGGGAGGTAGCCTGTTTGGATTTGGAAGCATTGGCACTGAATCGGGAAATAAATTCCTGCAGCTCTTTGATCTTCTCTTCCTTTTTCTTATTTGCCTCACGCATCTGCTTTACCAAAAGCTGACTGGATTCAAACCAGAAATCGTAGTTTCCGGCATAAAGCTGAATCTTACCATAATCAATATCCGCTGTATGTGTACATACTTTATTGAGGAAATAACGGTCATGGGATACTACAATCACGGTGTTCTGGAAATTGATCAGGAACTCTTCCAGCCATGCGATCGCATCCAGATCCAAATGGTTGGTAGGCTCATCCAGAAGCAGAATATCCGGGTTGCCAAACAGTGCCTGCGCAAGCAGTACTTTCACTTTTTCACTACCGTTCAAATCTGCCATCTGCGCATAATGCAGTTCTGTAGGAATACCCAGACCATTCAGAAGCTGTTCTGCATCAGACTCTGCATTCCATCCGTCCATCTCCGCAAACTCTGCTTCCAGTTCACTGGCGCGGATTCCATCTTCATCCGTGAAATCCTCTTTTGCATAAATCTGTTCCTTTTCTTTCATAATCTCATACAGACGGGCATTTCCCATAATTACCGTATCCAGAACCGGATAGGCATCATACTTGAAATGATCCTGCTGCAGAAAAGAGAGGCGCTGACCCGGTGTGATAGTCACATCCCCGTGAGTTGTCTCCAGCTGTCCGGAAAGGATTTTCAAAAATGTGGATTTTCCTGCACCATTGGCACCGATCAGTCCATAACAGTTTCCTTCCGTAAATTTAATATTTACATCTTCAAATAAAGCTTTTTTTCCAATACGTAATGTTACATTATTTGC
>JALFVM010000048.1 GCA_022787145.1 Lachnospiraceae bacterium
GCCGATGTGGCTCAATTGGCAGAGCAGCTGATTTGTAATCAGCAGGTTATCGGTTCGAGTCCGATCATCGGCTTTTTGGACCTTTAGCTCAGTTGGTTAGAGCAACCGGCTCATAACCGGTCGGTCCTGGGTTCGAGTCCCCGAAGGTCCACTTTTCAATTATTTTGGCCCAGTGGCTCAGTTGGTTAGAGAGCCGCCCTGTCACGGCGGAGGTCGAGAGTTCGAGTCTCTTCTGGGTCGTTTTATTTTTGGGATCTTAGCTCAGCTGGGAGAGCATCTGCCTTACAAGCAGAGGGTCACAGGTTCGAGCCCTGTAGGTCCCATTTTGCCGCAGTGGCGGAACTGGCAGACGCACAGGACTTAAAATCCTGCGAGGGTTAAACTTCGTACCGGTTCGATTCCGGTCTGCGGCATATTTTTTTGAGAGAAAGAAATGTTGATATTCAGCATTTCTTTTTTTTGTATAAACTTGTAAAACTTGGATATTTATACTACAATTAAAGAAAAAAGTAAGAAAATTCGAAAGAGAGGTACTGATTATGAACAACGAATTATTTACACAGGCAAAGACTTCAGGCGTTTTATCAAAAGAATTGGTTTGTTATCTTCGTGAATCTATGGAGTACAGCAGTCTGGGATTTATCAATGATGCGATTGATATCCTGAAGATTCTTAAGATGCGTATTGACCGTGGCGATAAGATTAAAGATGAAGTTTCCGGAGTGATTTATAATGATAAGGAATTTAGAAATTTTGTGAAGAAAAATTTCTCCGGTTATATTTATGGACAGGTATTTACTCCATTGAGAAAAGATGAGAAAGTGTATTTCAATCTGCAGGAATGCGAAGGCGGCTATGAGTTGGTTCTCGGCAGTAAGGACGACAAGGTTTATAAATGGATTTCCAGCATGAATGAGAAATTCTCTCTTGTATATATGATAGCAACAAAGGTAGTATATATCAAAAATATCAAAGCCAACACATATACTCCGTTTATTTCTTCGAATGGAAAATACTGCCGTTATGACGAGTCTGTTGGAAAGTTAATCGAGTTATAGGCTGATTACGTCTTATGGAAAATTTTTGGATTGCTGTTAATGCAGTTGTTCCTTTCTGTATTTATATAGCGTTTGGCTTATTTGCAAGAACGATTGGTCTTGTAGAGGAAGAGTTCACGAAAAAGCTGAATCAGATGGTGTTTCGTGCGTTTTTTCCGATTATGATGTTTTATAATTTATATTCCATGGATCTGAGTCAGAAATTTAACAGCAAATTAATCGTAACGGGGATTCTTTCGCTGTTTAGTCTGATTGTGATGCTTTGTGTGACCATACCTGTGTTTGTGAAGGAGAATTCCAAGCGCGGTGTTATGATTCAGGCCATTTACCGAAGCAATTTCGTATTGTTTGCGATTCCCTTGACGGAAAGTGTGTTTGGGCGCGAGGGAGTTGCTTTGACATCTATGATGATTGCTATTGTGGTGCCAATTTATAATGTGGTTGCGGTAATCGTGCTGGAGTATTTTCGCGGCGGAGTTCCAAAGCCTGGACAGCTGGGGAAAAATGTGCTCTCGAATCCTATGATTATGGGTGCCATCGTAGGTTTTCTGTTTTTTTGTCTGCATATTCATCTGCCTGACTGTGTGGAGAAACCGGTGAAAGAATTTTCGGACTTGAGTACGCCATTGGCATTGTTTGTGTTGGGAAGCACACTGCATTTTTCTTCTGTTAGAAAAAATATGAAATATCTGGTATCTGCCCTGGGATTAAAGCTCGTGATCATACCTTCTATTATTATGATGTTGGCTGTGAAGCTGCAGTTTCGTCCGGTAGAGTGCTTTGTATTGTTTGCTATGTTTGCTACACCGGTAGCTGCGGCGTCTTATCCTATGGCGCAAAACATGGGAGGCGATGGAGAACTGGCAGGAGAACTTGTCGTGGCAAGTACGGTCGTGTCCGTAGTTACGATTTTTCTGTGGATTTATTTTTTGAAAAGCATAAGAGTGTTTTAAAAAAATCCTGAAAATAGTTTTGTAGGAGACTGTTTTCGGGATTTTTTTGTGAAAATATAATGCTTCTTCTGTTCAGATTCGCTGATTTATGGTAAAGTGTTATTGGTAAAAAATAAATACAATATTAGTTGATAAAGGAGAAATGAGTTATGGGAGGTTTTTTCGGTGTTGCATTGAAGGATAGCTGTACATTAGACTTATTTTACGGAGTGGATTATCATTCCCATCTTGGTACACGAAGAGGCGGTATGGCAGTGTGGGGAGAAAAAGGATTCCAACGTGCCATTCATAATATTGAGAACTCACCATTTCGTACAAAATTTGAAAAAGATGCAGATGAAATGGAGGGCGTTCTTGGAATCGGATGTATTTCTGATTATGAACCGCAGCCATTGCTGATACAGTCTCATCTGGGAAGCTTTGCGATTACCACAGTGGGAAAAATCAACAACATGCAGGAACTTCTTGCCAGTGTTTACGAAAATGGAAATGCACATTTTCAGGAAATGAGCGGCAGTCAGATTAATGCAACAGAGCTTGTGGCATCTTTGATCTGTAAAAAGGACAGTATCGTGGAGGGAATCCAGTATGTCCAGGAAATCGTGGATGGTTCTATGACGATGCTGCTTATGACGAAGGATGGGCTGTATGCGGCCAGAGACCGCTATGGACGCACACCGGTTCAGATTGGCAAGAAAGAGAATGGATTCTGTGTATCTTTTGAGAGCTTTGCGTATATCAATCTTGGGTATGAAGATTACAAAGAACTTGGACCCGCAGAGATTGTATATGTGACACCGGATAAAGTAGAGACAGTCAGCAAGCCAAAAGAAGAAATGCGCATCTGCTCTTTCCTTTGGGTTTATTATGGCTATCCGACTTCTTCCTATGAGGGCGTAAATGTTGAGGAAATGCGCTACAAATGCGGAGGGATGCTGGCAAAGAGAGATGCCGGAAATGTAACACCGGATGTAGTTGCAGGAGTGCCGGACTCTGGTATTGCTCACGCGATTGGATACGCCAATGAGTCAAAAATTCCTTATACAAGACCGTTTATCAAGTACACACCGACCTGGCCTCGTTCCTTTATGCCGACAAAGCAGAGCCAGAGAAATCTGATTGCCCGTATGAAATTGATTCCGGTAAAAGCTTTGATTGAAAACAAAAAACTGTTGCTGATCGATGATTCGATCGTACGTGGAACACAGCTTCGTGAGACGACAGATTTTCTGTATCAGAGTGGTGCGAAAGAAGTTCACATCCGTCCGGCGTGCCCGCCACTTTTGTATGGATGTAAATACCTGAACTTCTCACGTTCCAAATCAGAGATGGATCTGATCACGCGAAGAATCATCAAGGACCGGGAGGGTGACAATGTGTCACAGGAAATTCTGGATGATTATGCAAATCCATGCAGCAAGCGTTATGAAGAGATGCTGGAAGCGATTCGTAAGCAGCAGAATTTTACCACTCTTCGTTATCATCGTCTGGATGACCTGGAAGAATCAATCGGAATTTCTCCATGTAAGCTTTGTACCTACTGCTTCAGCGGCAAAGAATAATCATACAAGAAAGAATAGTGGGTGAGACAAATCATGAATACAAAATTTATAGAACAGGCAAAACGACTGCAGGGACTGGAGACGACATTTACGGTGTTCAGCCAGGCAATCAAGACTCCGTTTATTACCTGTGATGAAGAAACGTTTAACGATCAGGTCTGGGTATTTGTGACGGAAGATCAGGCAAAGGCATTTTGCAAGAAGCGTCTGGAAGAAAATCAGGATATTCTGATGGTGGTGAAGATGGAAAATAACCAGCTTCTGCCCTTCTACAGCAGTCTCTATTTTCTGGGAGTCAATGAGCTTGTTTTTACAGAGGAGGAAAAAACAACGAAAATGCCTCTGGAAGATCTCGTAAGAGAACCGGATTATTCCAAGCTTCCGAAAGAGCAGCAGCCGTTGCTCAATCCTCAGATGCAGCTGACTGGTATTTATTTTATGCAGGAACTGCATCGCAGAAAACCAAACAATGAAAAACCGAAACTTCGTGAGCTTGAGGAAGAGATGGCTGTGAATCTGGTGAGAAGCAAATTTCTGGTGGCTCTTGAGGTGGATGGAGAGAAGATTGAAAAGGGCGGAAAAAATGTCCGCATTCCCTGTGTGAAGAATTCAGAGGGAAAAATGTTCCAGCCTGTCTTCACAGATGCAAAGGAGTTTGGAAGATTCAATAAGGATAAGAATTTCAAAGCCAGCCTGGTAGAGTTTGTAAATATAAAGAAAATCATCAACGATAATGTGGAGGGAATGGTGGTCAATCCACAGACGTTGAACATTGTAATTACAAAAGACAGAATTCCGGTGCTGCTGGATCGTTTTGCGGCAAAGAAGGAAGACTAAAAAGACAGACGCAGTCAATCACAGGCTGCGTCTTTCATTGCAATGCATATGCAGCAGAAATGGAGGCAAAAGCAATGGGTGAAAAACTGACAAAACATGACGTGGAGCAAATTGAGAAGGAGATTGAATACCGCAAACTTGTCGTGCGCAAAAATGCTCTTGAGGCAGTAAAGGAAGCGAGAGCGCATGGCGATTTGAGTGAAAATTTTGAATATCATGCGGCCAAAAAAGACAAAAACCAGAATGAAAGCCGTATCCGCTATCTGGAGAGAATGCTGAAAAATGCAACCATTGTCACAGAACAGTCAAAAGCGGATGAAGTGGGAATGAATAACACGGTGGAAGTGTATTTTGAAGACGATGACATGACAGAGACCTATAAGCTGGTTACTTCGATTCGCGGAAATTCTCTGGATGGTAAGATCAGCACAGAATCTCCTCTGGGAAAGGCGATTATGGGGCACAAGGTCGGTGATCGTGTTCTGGTGAAGGTAAATGAAAATGTTGGTTACTTTGTGCAGATCAAATCGATTCAAAATACTGTGGATGACGGAAGTGACCACATCCGAAGTTTTTAAGGAACAGGTGATTTATGGAGACAAAGGAAAGAGATTATCTCTTCGATAATTATAAAGCGATTTTAATTATACTGGTAGTGGTTGGCCATTTTATTGAAGTTGCATCCGAGGATAATTTGGGGATGCAGATGCTGAAATGGATGATTTTTTCGTTTCATATGCCTGCATTTATTTTTATCTCAGGCTATTTTTCAAAAAAGACGTATTCTCTGAAAATTTTATGTCGCAGACTTCTCGTTCCGTATCTGGTTTTTGAGATGTTTTATTACCTGCTTTATACATTTGTGATACACAAGGAGACGGAACTGTATTTGCTGTATCCGAAATTTTCTCTATGGTATCTGATGGCTCTTTTTGTGTGGAAGTTTGTGACGCCGTATTTCAAAAAAATACCGGGGCATATTGCATGGGCTGTGATTGCGGGGCTGGCCGTGGGAGCTACAAACATAGATGATAACTTTCTGACGCTGCCGCGAATGATTACTTTTTATCCGTTTTTCCTTTTGGGAACCATGTTTCAGCGTAAATGGCTGACGCGTCTTCGGACAGTCAGAAACAGAATTTCGGCGGCAGGAATTTTTGTGGTTCTGAATTTGTTTCTGGCATTCGTGGACATAGATAATCTTTTTGAGGAAAAAATTTTCTATGGAAGATACAATTACGAATATCTGGATTTATCAGACACAGAGGGCGTGTTTGTCCGGCTGGGCTGCTATGCCATATCACTGGCGATGACGCTTCTGATGGCGATGATGGTATCAGAAAAACAAAATCGTTTTTCGTATCTTGGTTCGAGAACCATGGCAATTTATCTGTTTCACGGATTGATTTATTCCTGTTTTAAGAGCGGGGCCAATTTTTATCACAGTCTCAGTAATTTTGCAGAATCTGCGTTGATTCTGACGGCCAGTTTTCTGGTCGTATGGCTGTTGTCAAGGAAGCCTTTTACAGATTTTATGAATATTTGCTGTCTTTGATTTTTGAAAACTCAGATAAATGAAAACCAGTTGCAGCAGGTCTGTATGGCATGATAAACTCTATGAAGTACACCGGTGACTGGGCTGGTATGTTTGCGTCGGTAGTGATCGTATTCCTGCCAACCTTTATTCTGTACATCTTCCTGTCGGAGAAGATGATCGGAGGTGTCACCGGAGGAATCGAAGGTTAGAGATATGAGGATTTAAGGAGGCGTTCAATTATGAAAAAACCGATATTAGTAATTATGGCGGCAGGTATGGGAAGTCGCTACGGCGGTCTGAAACAGATCGATCCTGTGGATGAGCAGGGTGATATCATTATGGATTTTTCCATCTATGATGCGGTAAGAGCCGGATTTGAAAAAGTTGTATTTATTATCAAAAAAGAAAATGAAGCAGATTTTAAGGAAGCGATTGGAAATCGCATCAGCCGGCATGTAGAGACGGCGTATGTGTTCCAGGAGCTGACCAATCTTCCGGAGGGATTTTCTGTGCCGGAAGGCAGAGTCAAACCATTTGGAACGGGTCATGCTGTGTTAAGCTGCATCGATGAGATTGACGGACCGTTTGCCGTTATCAATGCAGATGATTATTATGGAGCTCATGCATTTGGGGAAATTTATGATTATCTGACGAGTCACAGCGATGATGAAAAATATCGTTACTGTATGGTGGGTTATCGACTGGGAAATACGCTGACAGACAATGGACACGTGGCAAGGGGTGTCTGCTCTGCGGATGAAAATGGATATCTCACAGATATTTGCGAGAGAACGCGCATTGAGAAAAAGGGAACTGGCGCTGCGTATACGGAAGACGATGGAGCAACCTGGGTGGAGATTCCTATGGATGCTGTGGTATCTATGAATATGTGGGGATTTTCCAATAGTATGCTAAAAGAACTGAAAGACAGATTTCCAAAGTTTCTGGAGGAAAATCTAAAAACCAACCCTATGAAATGCGAGTATTTCCTGCCATTTGTCGTGGATGAACTTCTCAAGGAAAATAAGGCAACCGTAGAAGTGTTGAAATCAGAGGATAAATGGTATGGCGTAACTTATAAAGAAGATAAGGCTGTCGTGACGGCTGCAATAAAAATGATGAAGGATAAAGGAATTTATCCTCTGCACCTGTGGGGGAAAACAGAGTGAATGATGTTTTATATGATTGACGATACCATCCACAAGGGAATCTGTGTCATCGATTTGGATACGGTTATGCCAGGGCAGATGCAAGATATTGTCAATCGGTACAAATAGCGGTAAAATAGATGAGAAAAAAACACAAGGGAGGATGTTACATGTCAATTTTAGTTACCGGCGGTGCCGGATATATCGGAAGTCATACTTGTGTGGAGCTTTTGAATGCCGGATATGAAGTGGTTGTGATTGATAACCTGTATAATTCCAGCGAGGAAGCACTCAGACGTGTGGAAAAAATTACCGGAAAGACTGTAAAATTTTATGAGGGCGATCTTCTGAACAGAGAAGACGTAGAAAAAGTGTTTGAACAAGAATCCATCGATTCTGTCATTCATTTTGCCGGGTTAAAGGCGGTCGGCGAGTCTGTGGCAAAGCCGCTGGAGTATTATCACAATAACATTACAGGAACCTTGATTCTCTGCGATGTGATGAGACAGCATGGATGTAAGAACATTGTTTTTAGTTCTTCCGCCACAGTATACGGTGATCCTGCGTTTGTTCCGATTACGGAGGAATGCCCGAAAGGAAAGATTACGAATCCGTATGGACAGACAAAGGGAATGCTTGAGCAGATTCTGACTGATCTGTATGTGGGAGATCCTGAGTGGAAAGTCATTCTTCTTCGCTACTTTAACCCGATCGGAGCGCACAAATCCGGTCTGATTGGAGAGGATCCGAAGGGAATCCCGAATAATCTCGTTCCGTACATTGCACAGGTTTCTGTGGGAAAACTGGAGAAGCTTGGCGTTTTTGGAAATGATTATCCGACACCGGATGGAACGGGTGTGCGTGATTATATCCATGTGGTGGATCTGGCAGTTGGTCATGTAAAAGCGATTGAGAAGCTGAATTCTCTGGAAGGTGTGGAAATCTACAATCTGGGAACTGGAAAAGGTTACAGTGTGCTTGAGGTACTGCATGCGTATGAAAAAGCATGCGGAAAGACCCTTCCTTATGAGATTAAGGAACGTCGTCCTGGTGACATTCCGACCTGCTATGCAGATTCGGCCAAGGCAAAAAGAGAGCTTGGCTGGGAAGCGCAGTATGGCATTGAAGAAATGTGTGAGGATTCTTATCGCTGGCAGTCGATGAATCCGAATGGATACAGAGGATAAATGATTCTCTCTCCGTAAAAAACAGCCCTCTGGCTGCTCGTCTTGAGCAGTCAGAGGGCTGAAATTGTCTAACGGTTGTTTTTGTGTTCCAAAGAAGCTGCCACAAATCCCTTGAAGAGTGGATGCGGGCGGTTCGGTCTGGATTTCAATTCTGGATGCGCCTGTGTTGCAAGGAAGAATGGATGGTTTTTTAACTCAATCATCTCCACAATACGTCCATCCGGAGAAATACCGGATAAAGTCATACCATTTTCCTGAAGAACTTTACGGTAGTCGTTGTTGACTTCATAGCGATGTCTGTGGCGCTCATGAATGGTTTCTTCCTGATAGAGCTCATAGGCTTTTGTTGTTTGATCCAGAACACATGGATAAGAGCCGAGACGTAAGGTTCCGCCGATATCCTCAATGCCGTTCTGGTCAGGCATCAGGTCAATGACCGGATGTACGGTTTTTGGATCTAATTCAATGCTGTGTGCATCGGAGTAACCGATGACGTCTCTTGCAAACTCCACGATGGAAAGCTGCATACCAAGGCACAGACCGAGGAATGGAATGTTGTTTTCACGGGCATAACGGATTGCCTGGATTTTTCCTTCGATTCCGCGGTCACCAAAACCGCCCGGAACAAGGATTCCATCGACATCGCCAAGAATTTCTGCTACATTTTCTTCTGTCACTGTCTCAGAATCTACCCATTTGATATGGACAGTAGCTCTGCTGGCAATTCCGCCGTGTTTCAGTGCTTCCACAACACTGATGTAGGCGTCATGAAGCTGAATATATTTTCCTACGAGTGCAACGGTTACATCGGTCACCGGATTTCTCAGGGCTTCGACCATTGCTTTCCAGTCGGTCAGATCCGGCTCTGGACAATCAAGATGGAGACATTCACAGGCAACCTGTGCCAGATGCTCTTCTTCCATAGCCAGTGGTGCCTCGTAGAGATATTCTACGTCAAGGTTCTGGAGCACGTGATTGCTTGGAACGTTGCAGAAGAGGGCAATCTTGTCCTTAATCTGTTTGCCAAGCGGAAGCTCGGAACGGCATACAAGAATATCCGGCTGGATTCCCATACCCTGCAGTTCTTTTACACTTGCCTGTGTTGGCTTTGTCTTCATTTCCTGAGAAGCCTTTAAATATGGAATTAAAGTTACGTGAACAAGAATCGCATTTTCATGTCCCACTTCATGCTGGAACTGACGGATTGCCTCCAAGAAAGGCTGGCTTTCGATATCGCCGACCGTACCTCCGACTTCGATGATTGCAATATGTGTGTCCTCGGAAGTGAAATTGCGGTAAAAACGGTTTTTGATTTCGTTGGTAATGTGAGGAATTACCTGAACGGTTCCTCCGCCAAAATCACCGCGACGCTCTTTGTGGAGAACGGACCAGTATACTTTTCCTGTTGTTACGTTTGAATTTTTGTTCAGACTCTCATCAATAAATCGCTCATAGTGTCCAAGGTCGAGGTCTGTTTCGGCACCGTCATCTGTAACGAAAACTTCTCCATGCTGAATCGGGTTCATAGTTCCAGGGTCAATGTTGATATAAGGATCGAATTTCTGCATGGTTACTTTGTAGCCTCTGGCCTTCAGAAGACGGCCGAGAGATGCAGCAGTGATTCCCTTTCCAAGTCCGGATACAACTCCCCCTGTGACAAATACATATTTGACTGCCATAATGCTCCTCCTTGTTTATATTTTTAATTAGGAAATTTTGTGTTTAAAATAAAAATGGAGAGGGTAGGGCCTTCATTAGTGGTGAGGCCCTTTCCTCTCATATCCTACAATATTATGCTTTTTTGCAGTGAAAAAGTCAAGTACATTTTTGTGGGAAATTAATGATATAAACGTTTATTTTCATATTTTGGCTGACATGTGATTTCAATGCCGAGGCGTCTAAACTGCAGACGGTCTACGGAAGCGAGCATCACGGACGTATGTGCCTGGCAGCCTTTCAGGTTGGAAAGTTGTTCCATCGCTTTTCTGGCGTTCTCGTCGTGGCTTGCGCTGATGGAGAGTGCGATCAGTACTTCATCTGTGTGAAGACGTGGATTGATGCTTCCCAGATAGTCCACCTTTAATTTCTGAATCGGTTCAATTGCCTCCGGTGAAATAACGTGAATACCATGTTCGATGCCGGCAAGTTCTTTCACAGCATTGAGCAGCAATGCTGCGGAAGGTCCGAGAAGAGCGGAAGTTTTTCCGGTGATGATGCGGCCGTCGTAAAGCTCCAAAGCGGCAGCAGGAGCCCCGGTTTCCTCCTCAACTGCTAAAGCGGCAGGGACAACGGCTCTGTTTTCCGGTTCGATACCGGCCTGTTTCATCAGAAGCTGTATTTTAAATACTTCCTCTTCCGTTCCGGTTCCCTCCAGAAGATTGTTGCGTGCGTGGAAGTAACGGCGGATAATTTCCTGTCTGGACGCTTCACGGCATACTTCATCATCGATGATGCAATTTCCTGCCATGTTGACACCCATGTCGGTAGGAGACTGGTATGGGCATTGGCCGAAAATTTTCTCGAAAGTAGCCTGTAGTACCGGGAAAATCTCCACATCACGGTTGTAGTTTACCGTCGTTTTGCCGTAAGCCTCCAGATGGAACGGGTCAATCATGTTCACATCGTTCAGATCGGCAGTCGCTGCCTCATAAGCTAGGTTTACTGGGTGCTTTAATGGAATATTCCAGATCGGGAATGTTTCAAATTTGGCGTAACCTGCATGAATTCCGCGTTTGTGTTCATGATATAACTGAGACAGACAGGTGGCCATCTTGCCGCTTCCAGGGCCTGGAGCCGTGATAACGACAAGAGGTCTTGTTGTTTCAATATAGTCGTTGCGTCCGTAGCCTTCGTCGCTGACAATCAGAGGAATGTTGCTTGGGTAGCCGTCAATGAGGTAGAGAGTATAAACTTTGATGCCAAGATTCTCCAGACGTTTTTTGAATAAGTCGGCACTGTTCTGTCCGGAGTACTGAGTGATGGCAACACTGCCCACATAGAGCCCTTTTTCCATGAAGACATCTCTCAGACGAAGAACATCGGAGTCATAGGTGATGCCATAATCGCCGCGGATTTTATTTTTCTCAATATCTTTGGCACTGATGACGATGACGATTTCTGCCTGGTCGCGAAGCTGCATCAGCATGCGAAGCTTGCTGTCAGGTTCAAAGCCGGGAAGGACGCGGGAAGCATGGTAATCGTCAAACAGCTTGCCGCCGAATTCAAGATATAATTTGTTGTCAAACTGGGCAATTCTTTCCCGAATGTGTTCGGACTGCATGGATAAATACTTGTCGTTGTCAAATCCTTTGTTCATAATAATCCCCTTTAAATTTAAACTCACTTTTTGTATATAAAACAAGTATACTACAAAGCATTTGGATTGGGGAACTTTTTTTATAAAACTTTAAGAAATGTGAACTCTTTTTCATACGGTAGTTATTGATTTATTTTTGGGTGAAACATATAATAGAAGGGACAGTTTAAGGAGGAAGCAAATGAATAACAATAATAATGTACCCCAAGGACCGATGAATAACAAAAATAAAAACAACCGACAGTCTCTGCTGGCGTTTTTGATAAGCCTTATGGTTGTGATGGTGATGGTCAGTGCATTCAGCAATATGATGAGCGATCATTCATCGGAGATCTCATATGATGAGTTCCTTGAGATGGTAAAAAATGATGAAGTAAAAAGTGTGACGATTGAGTCGGATCAGCTTGCGATTGAGCCAAAAGATCAGCCTGCGTCATATGGAAAGACGATTTATTACACAAGTGCAATACAAAGCGGAGATGCTCTGGTGGAACTTCTTGAGCCAAAAGGAATCAAGCTGAAGAAAGAAACACCGGATCCTCTTATGGAAGTACTGGCATCTCTTCTGAGTATTATCCTGCCGACCTTGCTTTTGTTTGGCCTTCTGATGATCTTTATGAAGCGCATGAACAAAAGCGGAGGCATGATGGGCGGCGTCGGAAAGAGTAAAGCCAAAGCTTACGTGGAAAAAGAGACAGGTGTGACCTTCCAGGATGTAGCAGGTCAGGATGAGGCGAAGGAATCTTTGCAGGAGGTTGTGGATTTCCTTCATAATCCTGGAAAATATACGGCAATCGGTGCCAAGCTGCCGAAGGGAGCTCTTCTTGTGGGACCTCCGGGAACTGGTAAAACCTTGCTGGCAAAGGCTGTGGCAGGTGAAGCACATGTACCGTTCTTCTCTTTGTCCGGTTCTGATTTCGTAGAAATGTTTGTAGGTGTGGGAGCATCTCGTGTGCGCGATTTGTTTGAGGAAGCGAAGAAAAATGCACCGTGTATCATTTTTATCGATGAGGTGGATGCCATCGGTAAGAGCCGTGATTCCCGTTACGGAGGCGGCAATGATGAGCGTGAGCAGACATTAAACCAGCTTCTGGCTGAAATGGATGGATTTGATACGTCAAAAGGTCTTCTCATTCTGGCTGCGACAAACCGTCCGGAAGTTCTCGATCCGGCGCTTCTTCGTCCGGGACGTTTTGACCGCCGTGTCATCGTAGATCGTCCTGATTTGAAAGGACGTGTGGATATTTTGAAGGTTCATGCCAAAGGCGTATCTTTGGATGAGACGGTTGATTTTCAGGAAATTGCTCTGGCAACTTCCGGGGCAGTTGGTTCTGATCTTGCAAATATGGTCAACGAGGCTGCTATCCTCGCTGTAAAAGCGGGAAGAAAGGCGGTAAGCCAGAAGGATCTGTTTGAAGCTGTGGAAGTCGTTCTCGTCGGAAAAGAGAAGAAAGACCGTATTCTCAGTCTTGAGGAGAGAAAAATCGTATCTTATCATGAAGTCGGACATGCACTTGTCAGTGCACTCCAGAAGGATGCAGAGCCGGTACAGAAGATTACAATTGTGCCGAGAACGATGGGCGCGCTTGGCTACGTGATGCAGGTACCGGAGGAGGAAAAATTCCTCAATACAAAGAAAGAGCTTGAGGCAATGCTGGTCGGTTATCTTGGAGGACGCGCGGCAGAAGAACTCGTGTTTGATACGGTAACCACAGGTGCTTCGAATGATATTGAACAGGCGACGAAGGTGGCTCGGGCGATGATCACACAGTATGGTATGTCTGAGAAATTTGGACTTATGGGTCTTGCAACACAGCAGAGCCAGTATCTGGATGGACGTGCTGTATTGAACTGTGGTGATGATACTGCCACAGAAGTAGACCATGAGGTGATGGAGCTGCTTCATCGTTCTTATGAAGAGGCAAAACGAATGCTCAGTGAGAACAGAGAAGCCCTTGATAAAATTGCAGAGTTTCTGATTGAGCGTGAGACAATTACGGGTAAGGAATTCATGAAGATTTTCCGTCAGGTGAAAGGAATTCCGGAACCGGATGAGACAGAAAAAAATGTGTCGGAAAGCAGAATGGCAATCAAAGATGCAAGAGAGACAGTGGAAATTCCGGATGTGATTGAGCTGCCTCAGAAAGATGTTGAAGAACCGGCACAGCCGGAACATAAGGAGCCAGAGGATGTTTGATATTCAGGAGGAACTGAAGAAACTTCCCTCCCAGCCGGGCGTTTATATTATGCACGATGAAAAAGATGCGATCATTTATGTGGGTAAGGCAATCAGCCTGAAAAATCGTGTGCGGCAGTATTTTCAGAGCAGCAGAAATAAGGGTGCCAAGATTGAACAGATGGTGACACATATCTCACGCTTTGAGTATATTGTGACAGACTCGGAGCTGGAGGCACTCGTGCTGGAATGCAACCTGATCAAGGAGCACAGACCAAAATACAATACGATGCTCAAGGATGACAAAGGATATCCTTTTATCAAAGTGACCGTGGATGAGGAATATCCGCGTGTGATGCTTGCATGGAGAATGAAGAAGGATAAGGCAAAGTATTATGGTCCTTATACGAGTATGACAGCAGTTAAGGATGCGATTGAACTGATCCGGAAATTGTATCATATACGTTCCTGCAGCAGAAAATTACCTAGAGACATAGGCAAAGAACGCCCATGTCTCTATTATCATATGCATCAGTGCGAAGCACCATGTCAGGGGTATATTTCAAAGAAAGATTACCGCGGATATATCCACAAGGTCGTTTCTTTTCTGAATGGAAATTCCAAAGATGTGATTCGGGAGCTGGAAGAAAAAATGATGCTGGCATCAGAGGAACTGCGGTTTGAAGATGCGATGGAATATCGTGATTTGATTGAGAGCGTGAATCGTATCGGAGAGCGCCAGAAAATTACCAGCCAGGATGATACAGACAAGGATATCATTGCGATGGCAATCGACCGGGAAGATGCGGTGGTGCAGGTATTTTTTATGCGTCAGGGTAAGATGATCGGAAGGGATCATTTTTACATTAAAGTGGCGCTGGAAGATACCAGGCCACAGATTTTGTCGAGTTTTTTGAAACAGTTTTACGCAGGAACTCCTTTTATTCCGCGGGAATTGCTGCTGCAGGAGGAGATTGAAGACAGTGATGTGATTGAGCAGTGGCTGTCGCAGAGGAGAGGACAGCGTGTCTATGTCCGTGTGCCGAAAAAAGGAACAAAGGAAAAAATAGTGGAGCTGGCGGCGGAAAATGCAGCTATGGTACTTCGCAAGGACAGTGAGCGCATCAAACGTGAGGAAGGACGTACCATCGGTGCGGTGAAGGAGATTGCCGGATGGCTTGGTATGCAGGAAATCGGCAGGATTGAGGCTTATGACATCTCAAATATCAGCGGGTTTGAATCGGTCGGCTCTATGGTGGTCTATGAAAAGGGCAAACCAAAACGCAGTGATTATCGCAAATTTAAGATTAAATCGGTACAGGGACCAAATGATTATGCCAGTATGGAAGAAGTTCTCACCAGACGTTTTACACACGAATCGGAGAAAGAATTTGACAGTTTTGCGAAGCTTCCGGATCTGATTATGATGGATGGCGGCCGCGGACAGGTCAACATCGCGCTGCAGGTATTGGAGAAGCTGGGATTGTCGATTCCTGTGTGCGGTATGGTAAAGGACGACAATCACAGAACGAGAGGCCTGTATTTTGAGAATGTGGAAATTCCGATCGATACTTCCTCAGAAGGGTTTAAACTGATCACCAGAATTCAGGACGAAGCCCACCGGTTTGCTATTGAATTTCACAGAAGCCTTCGGAGTAAGGAGCAGGTGCACTCCGTTCTGGATGATATTCCGGGAATCGGTCCTGCCAGAAGAAAAGATCTGATGCGACAGTTTCGTTCACTTGATAAAATCAAAGAGGCGTCGGTCGGGGAACTGGCAGCTTTGCCGTCCATGAATGAAAAAAGTGCAAAGCAGGTCTTTGAATTCTTTCACGGCTATGATAAAATAGAAAAAACGGAGAATTGAATTAAAGGAGAACACGAAGATGAAAGGTGTATCAATGACAAAAATGGTGCAGGAGCTGAATCTGAAGAACCTGACACCGAATATTGACATGTCTGATATGGTAATTACATTGCCGGACATTAACAGACCAGCCCTTCAGCTTGCCGGTTATCTGGAACACTTTGCGAAAGAAAGAGTACAGATTATTGGATATGTGGAGTTCACATATTTACAGCATTTGGATGCGGAGGAGTGTCGATTCACTTATGAAAGATTTGTTTCCAGCCAGATCCCATGTGTCATTTTCAGTACGATGACGCAGCCGACAGAGGAAATGCTGGAGCTTGCTGTGAAGTATAACGTACCTACGTTTACGACAGACCGCACGACTTCCAGTTTTATGGCGGAGATTATCCGCTGGCTCGGCGTACAGCTTGCCCCTTGTATTTCCATTCATGGCGTGCTTGTGGATGTGTACGGTGAGGGTGTGCTGATTACCGGTGAGAGCGGCATTGGTAAGAGTGAAGCGGCCCTGGAGCTGATCAAGCGAGGCCATCGTCTTGTCAGCGATGACGTAGTAGAGATTCGTAAAGTCAGTGATGTGACACTGGTTGGTTCCGCCCCCGATATCACAAGACACTTTATTGAGCTTCGAGGCATCGGCATCATTGATGTGAAAACATTGTTCGGTGTGGAAAGTGTAAAAGATACACAGTCTATTGACCTTGTGATCAAACTTGAAGAGTGGGATAAGGAAAAAGAGTACGATCGTCTTGGTCTGACAGAAGAATATACGGAATACCTGGGCAATAAAGTGGTATGTCATTCGCTTCCGATTCGTCCGGGACGAAATCTGGCGATTATCGTAGAGTCCGCAGCAGTTAACCACAGACAGAAGAAAATGGGCTATAATGCGGCAGAAGAATTGTACCGCAGAGTACAGCAGAATATGGCAAACAAAAGAGAGGTATAAGTAATGGGGAAGTATTGTTTTGGAATTGATGTAGGAGGTACATCCATCAAATGTGGTTTTTTCACAGCTGAGGGAGAATTACTGGAAAAATGGGAGATTCCGACCAGAACAGAAAATCAGGGAGAGAATATTCTTCCGGATATCGCAAAATCCATTGAAAAGAAAATGGAAGAAAAAGCAATCAGCAAAGAGCAGGTGACTGGTGTTGGTATTGGTGTTCCGGGACCGGTAAACAAGAATGGAGAGATTCCTACAGCAGTGAACTTAAACTGGGGATATAAGCACATTTCCAAAGAGATGGAGGAATTGACAGGACTTCCTTCCAAAGCTGGGAATGACGCGAATGTAGCAGCTCTGGGAGAAGCCTGGAAAGGCGGTGCTGCCGGCTGTGCAAATGTAATTCTGGCTACACTGGGAACCGGTGTTGGCGGCGGAATCATTGTAGACGGCAAGATTGTCGCAGGTGCTCACGGTGCCGGCGGCGAGATTGGACATGCCAATGTCAAACACGATGAGACGGATTCCTGCAACTGCGGCAACAAAGGATGCCTGGAGCAGATGGCTTCCGCAACTGGAATTGTGCGTCTTGCGAAAAAAGCACTGGCAGCTTCCGATCAGGAAAGTGCTCTTCGTGCAGCAGGTGATAAATTATCTGCAAAAAAAGTATTTGATGCTTATAAAGCAGGTGACGCACTGGCAGCAGAGATCGTAGAGGAATTTGGAGATTACCTCGGAGGTGCACTGGCAACCTTCGCAACCGTTGTGGATCCGGATGTGATTCTGATTGGCGGCGGCGTTTCCAGAGCAGGACAGCCTCTTGTGGATGTTGTAGAGAAATACTACAAGAAATATGCATTTACACCTTGCAAGGAAACCCCGATTCGTCTTGCTGAACTTGGCAATGATGCCGGTATTTATGGATCTGCGAAACTGGTAGTAGAATAAAAAGAGAAAGAAAAACTCCGAACATCAAATTTTGCGTGATGTCGGAGTTTTTTTGTTACTACCAGTTGTTGCTACCAGCCGTTGTGGTCATCGGAATGAGTTTCATCGCTATCGCTGTCGTATGAATAGTCGTCGGTCTCATCTTCCTTATGATCATCGGAATCGTAATGGTCATCGTCGTCGTCGTTTTCACTCTGATACGATTCACCGGAATTATCTTGCGAATTCTCATCATAATTCTCAGATTCATCCAGTGAGTCATAATCACTGTCATAATTGTCTTCTTCGTAATTATCATCAGAATCGTAATCGGAATCAGAATAACCCGATTCATTATCCTGCGGATGCTGGTAAGCATTGGAATGATCACCGCTGCATCGCTCTGTAGGAAGGTTTGCCACGTCCATATATTCTGTTACGGTTGGACAGTTATAGTTTGCAAGTTTTAAAGTTCTTGCACATACCGTTGTTTTTTCTACTGTATCCGGTGCCTGGAAATCTTTATAAGGCAAATCCTCATGAATCCGTGACATGATTTTTCTCCACAGAATTTTATGGAAATTGCGGTACATGTAAGAATCAGGAAGTTTCTCATTGTTGTCATATCCGGACCATACGGCACAGGTATAGTATGGTGTGTAGCCTGCAAACCATAAGTCGTTGTATGCATCGGTGGTACCTGTCTTACCTGCAACCGGTATATTATCGAGCTGAAGCTGTGTACCGGTACCGTATTTGACAACATCCTGCATCGCACTGGTCAGCATATAAGCAGTACTTTCTTTGATGACAGTTTTGGAAACAGGTTCATTGTCGATCAGTACGTTGCCGTCTGCATCCAGAATCTTGGTGTAGAAAACAGGTTTTATATATTTTCCACCATTTGCAATGGCTGCGTAGGCACCTGTCAGTTCCAGGTTTGTTACACCGTGTGTCAGCGCTCCAAGAGGCATGGATTCATTCAGATCGGAGAAGACTTGTCCGTCATCCGTCACTTCTTTTTCTACGATTGTCGTAAAACCAAAGTTTTTCAGATAATCATAAGCAAGCTGTGGTGTCACATCCATCATGCATTTGACTGCAACAATGTTGATGGACTGCTGGATCGCATAACGGATCGTCGTGTCACCGTGGTAGCTTCCATCGGAGTTCTTCAGCGGTTCTCCGTTACTGTATGAAAATGGCTCATCTTTGTAGATTGTTGCCAGAGACATATTTTTCGCATCCAGAGCCGGTGCGTAAGTAGATGGAATCTTAAAAGTAGAACCAGGCTGTCTTGTCGTATCTGTTGCTCTGTTTAATGTCAGGCTGGCTGTCTTTTCGCCGCGCCCGCCCATGATAGCTTTTACGTAGCCGGTAGTCTGGTCGATGATAACCATGGAAGACTGTGGCTGCGGTGTGAAATTGGCTGTCTCGGCAATGACTGTACTGCCATCTGCAAGAATAGAAGCCTTATACTGATCGATATAAGTCTGTCCCTCTTCCGGAGAAGAGAACAGCAGATCAAAAGAAGGATCCTGGTTTTTAAAATAAAGTGTCAGCATTTCTTTGCTGTAGTTGACTTCCTCTCCCTGCGGATTCTTTACGGTTAAGGCATAGTCCAGATAGTACTGCACATCAGACGGGAAGTTTTCAGGATTGCTGTATTCTTCATCGACAATCTGCTGAATATTCGGGTCCTGTGTGGTATAAATCTGAAGGCCGCCGCTGTAAAGCTTGTTGTAGGCATCTTTGCTGGAATAGCCTTTTAAGGTTTGCAAATCGTTGATGACCTGATCGGTCATTTCGTCAATAAAATAAGAATATACCGATGTCTCTTCGCTATCGGATTCTGTTGGCTGAATGCGGGAATATACATCGTCTGCCATGGCTTCCTGATATTGAGTCTTGTCAATGTAGTTTTGTTCCAGCATTTTTTTCAAAACTTCTTTGCGTCGTTTGGCATTATCCTGCGGGTTGGTAACCGGGTTGTACTTCGTCGGGTTCTGTGTGATTCCTGCAATCGTAGCAGACTCTGAAAGATTCAGTTCCCACACATTTTTGTCAAAATAACGGTGAGCTGCCGCCTGAACACCATAGGCACCTGCACCGAGGTTGATGGTATTGAGATAGTTTTCCAAAATAACATTTTTGTCTTGGATTTCCTTTTCCACCTGAACAGCCAGGTACTGTTCCTGGAATTTACGTTTAAAGCGTTCAATCAGTGTGGATTCACTGGTCCAGCTTGTAAATACGTTATTTTTCAGAAGCTGCTGTGTGATTGTGCTGGCACCCTCTGAAAAATTGCCGGTGGACAGTGCGCGGAAACCGGCACGGAGAATTCCCCGGATATCAATACCGTTGTGTTCGTAAAAACGCTCATCCTCGATTGCCACAAATGCATGCTGCATGTCTTCCGGTATCTGGTCAATCGATACAGGCAGACGGTTGGAATCGGGAGCCGTCAGTTTCTGAATTTTGTTTCCTTCATCATCATACACAAAAGTCGCGGAACCCAGAGGGGTGATATTGACTTCTGATGCTTTTGGGGCATTGTCAACCAGTCCCCGGAAAGAACCGACACCCAGGCAAATTACCATCACGCACAGGGTAATCAGAGATAGAAACAGGATTCTTAAAGAAGTAACGCTGGCCCTTTTGCCCATCATATTGCTGCGGGAGGTGAGGTCTTTTCTCTTCTTCAGAATTGATTTTTTTCCGTAGTTCATCATACTCCTCCTTATTATTCAACCTATTATATCAAATTAAAAAAGCAAAATAAAGCCCCCGAATAAAAACTTCACAATTTCACAGGAAAAGATTGCGCGAAGGTGGTGTACTTCCATTTGACAATCGTGTACAATGAAAAAGAATAAAACGGATTAAGAGTGAAATACGGGAGGAAATATGCTGGAACAATATAAAACCATTTATGAAGGCGCAGAGGGAGAAATTGTAGAGAAAAAGTCCCGCTTTATCGCCACGGTGCGTCTGGTAGAGTCAGAGGAGGAGGCAGTTCGCTTTATTGAAGAAATGAAGAAAAAATATTGGGATGCGCGGCATAACTGTCATGCCTATGTGATTGGAGAACACAGAGAAATCACGCGCTGCAGCGATGACGGAGAACCTTCCGGAACGGCGGGAAGACCAATGCTGGATGTGTTGCTCGGAGAAGACTTATACAATACAGCCGTTGTTGTGACGCGATATTTTGGAGGAACACTTCTTGGAACAGGCGGTCTTGTGCGGGCATATTCCAAAGCAGTTCAGGAAGGGCTGAAAAACAGTATCGTCATTGAGAAAAAACAGGGAGTTCGGCTTGAAGTGATTACAGACTATAACGGAGTGGGCAAAATGCAGTATCTGGCAGGGGAAAATCAGCTGCCAATTTTGCATTCCGAATACACAGACATTGTAAAAATGGAACTGCTCGTTCCCCTGCAAATGGTGGGACAGATCAAAAAGGCAATCACAGAAGCCACCAGCGGCCGTGCCAGAATGCAGGAGAACGGACAGGTTTATTTTGCCGATATTGACGGCGAAATAGAATTATTTGACCATTAAGCTGTGAGAACGTCCTAATAAAAGAAAAAATTGCATTATTTTATAGAACTATTATTTAGCATTTTTCAGGTTCTGGATAATCAACACCGAAGGTTTCTACAGTCATGGATTTGATTACCTGAGGCTCAAGAGGTTTGTCTCTGTAGTCAGTCGGAACCTGAGCAATCTTGTCAACGATATCAAGTCCTTCTGTTACTTTTCCAAATGCAGCGTATGCGCCGTCAAGATGCGGAGAAGTTTTGTGCATCAGGAAGAACTGAGAACCTGCGCTGTCCGGGAACATAGTTCTTGCCATAGATAAAACGCCAGGTTCATGTTTGAGGTCATTTTGGAAACCATTCTGGGTAAACTCACCTTTGATGGAATATCCAGGACCGCCAGTTCCTGTTCCCTGCGGGCATCCGCCCTGGATCATGAAACCATTGATGACACGGTGGAACATAATTCCATCGTAAAAGCCTTTTTTGACAAGGCTGATAAAGTTATTTACTGTATTTGGGGCGATTTCCGGATACAGCTCCGCTTTCATGACATCGCCGTTTTCCATCGTAATGGTAACTACTGGATTTGCCATAATATTTGAACTCCTTTTCTATATTTGAAAAATACATTTAGTTGTATTATAATATGGACACTTAACGAATGCAAGTGCTATCATTTTTGAGAAAACATAGGAGAAGATATGATAATAGAGACAAAAAATGCCCGTGAAACATACGAAGTGGGCGAGAAAATAGGACGCAAGGCAAGACCGGGACAGGTCTACACACTGATGGGGGATCTTGGTGTGGGCAAGACTGTATTTACACAGGGAGTCGCCAATGGTCTTGGAATTACAGAGCCGGTATCGAGTCCGACTTTTACGATTATACAGGAATATGAGGAGGGAAGACTGCCTTTTTATCATTTTGACGTTTATCGCATCGGCTGTATTGAGGAGATGGATGAGATTGGATACGAGGATTACTTTTACGGAAATGGTATTTGCCTGATTGAATGGGCAAACCTCATCGAAGAGATTATTCCGGAGGATGCGATTTCCATAACGATTGAGAAAGATCTGGAAAAAGGATTTGATTATCGTCGAATTAGAATAGAAGGGATGGAAGAATTATGAAAATATTAGCGCTGGACAGTTCTGGAATCGTGGCTTCTGTGGCAGTTGTTGAGAATGACAATCTGCTTGGAGAGTACACGGTAAATTATAAAAAAACACACTCACAGACGCTGCTTCCCATGCTGGATGAGGTAGCATCTATGATTGAGCTTGATCTGGAGACAATCGATGCGATTGCAGTGGCAGCAGGACCGGGATCTTTTACGGGACTTCGCATTGGTTCTGCCACAGCCAAAGGATTGGGGCTGGCTTTGAAAAAGCCTCTGCTCGCCATTCCTACGGTTGAGGGACTTGCTTACAATCTGTATGATGCAAAAGGCCTGATCTGCCCGTTGATGGATGCAAGACGTTCTCAGGTGTACACGGGAATTTATTGCTTTGAAAATCATAAGCTAAAGACTGTAGTAGGGCAGTGTGCCGTTGGAATCGAAGAGATTCTTGAGAAAATCAATCAGCTTGGAAAAGAAGTGATTTTTCTCGGAGACGGCGCATCGGTATTTGCTAAGACGATTGAAAAAACTATAAATGTTCCATATTCATTTGCGCCGGCACATCTGAATAAACAGCGTGCTTCTGCGGTTGCAGCGCTTGGAATGGAATACTATCGCGATGGAAAGAAGGAGACTGCTATGGAACACAAACCGGAGTATCTGAGAGTGTCCCAGGCAGAGAGAGAACGAGCACAGAGAGAGGCAGAAAAAGCAAAATGATTACAATCAGAGAGATGGAAATAGACGATATCAGTGAGGTTGCAGCAATTGAGGACAGCCTTTTTTCCATGCCGTGGGGAGAGGTTGGATTTTTTTCTTTTCTTATGAGAGAGGATACCCTGTTTCTTGTGGCCGAGGAGGAAGGCACAATTGTTGGTTATTGTGGCGTTGTTATGGTGCTGGATGAAGGTGATATCACGAATGTGGCTGTTTTATCGAACCGCCAGGGAAGAGGAATCGGACGCCAGCTTGTACAGGCTCTGATTCAGAAGACAGAAGAACGGGGCGTGGTACATCTGCATCTGGAGGTAAGAGAAAGCAACCAAAGGGCAATTGCCCTGTATGAAAGCCTTGCATTTGAGAAGGCAGGGCTTCGGAAAAACTATTATGAAGCTCCGGTGGAAAACGGGTTGATTATGAACAGAGGATAAGATCTTTTAGAGCAAAAGTGAAAGGATGACAGCAACAAGATATCGTGGATCATGAACAGAGGATGATGTCCTTCAGGAGAGGATACGAATGAGAGAATGCAAAGAAAAACACGAAAAAATTATCTGTAACAGATGTGGAAAAGAACTGGAAGTAAAGAATGGAATTGTCATGGAAGGCTATTTTCATGGAGAGACCTGCTGGGGATATTTTTCAAGGAAGGATGGAGAGAAACATTCCTTTGATTTGTGTGAGGACTGTTATGATGAACTGACCGAAAGCTTTGCTGTGGATGTTACGGTAGAAGACGAAACGGAATTATTGTAGAAGAAAGAGGAAAAAATAGATGTTGGATGTTTGTTTGTTGGGGACAGGAGGTATGATGCCGCTGCCTCGCCGCTGGCTGACTGCGCTGATGACAAGATATAACGGAAGCAGTCTTTTGATTGACTGCGGTGAAGGAACGCAGGTGGCAGTCAAAGAAAAAGGCTGGAGCTTTAAGCCGATCGATGTGATTTGTTTTACGCATTATCATGGAGATCATATCAGTGGACTTCCGGGACTTTTGCTGACGATGGGCAATGCAGAGCGTACAGAGCCTCTGACGTTAATCGGACCAAGGGGACTGGAACGCGTGGTAAATGCACTTCGTGTCATTGCACCGGAGTTGCCGTTTGAGCTGCAGTTTGTGGAACTCAAAAATGCGGAAGAAGAATTCGAGATTAACGGCTATCACATCAAGGCATTTCGCGTGAATCACAATGTGACCTGTTATGGATACACGATTGAGATTCCAAGACAGGGGAAATTTGATGTGGAGCGTGCGAGAGCGCAGGAGATTCCGCAGAAATACTGGAATCCGCTGCAAAAAGGAAACGTGATTACAGAAGGAGAGAAAACTTATTATCCGGAGATGGTGCTGGGAGCGCCGAGAAAAGGAATTAAAGTGACTTATACAACTGATACAAGACCGACAGAATCCATTGAGCGAAATGCCGTGAATTCCGACCTTTTTATCTGTGAGGGCATGTATGGGGAGCCGGATAAGGATGCAAAGGCAAGAGAATACAAGCATATGACCTTTCAAGAGGCGGCAAGGCTTGCCGCAAAGGCACGCGTGAAGGAACTGTGGCTGACGCATTTTAGCCCGTCTTTGGTATATCCAGGTGAGTATATGGACAGCGTACACAAAATTTTCGAGAATGCTTATCCGGGTAAAGACGGAAAAACTGTGGAATTGCAGTTTGAGGAGGAATGAGAAAATGGAAGATACATTAATATTGGCAATCGAAAGTTCCTGTGATGAGACAGCAGCTTCCGTTGTGAAAAACGGAAGAACGATTTTATCGAATGTGATTTCCTCGCAGATTGAACTGCACAAGCTCTATGGCGGCGTTGTGCCTGAAATTGCATCGAGAAAGCATATAGAGAAGATTAATCAGGTAATTGAGGAGGCACTTTCCGAGGCGGGAGTGACTTTGGATGATTTGGACGCAATCGGAGTGACGTATGGTCCTGGACTGGTTGGTGCACTTTTGGTAGGGGTTGCGGAAGCGAAAGCAATTGCTTATGCGAAAAAACTTCCGTTGGTCGGCGTGCATCATATCGAAGGCCATGTGTCGGCAAATTATATTGAGCATCCGGATTTAGAACCGCCGTTTTTGTGTCTGATCGTATCGGGAGGACATACACACCTTGTCATTGTAAAGGATTACGGTGAATTTGAAATTTTAGGAAGAACAAGGGACGATGCGGCAGGAGAGGCTTTTGATAAGGTGGCAAGAGCCATCGGCCTGGGCTATCCGGGCGGCCCAAAGATTGATAAGCTGTCAAAGGAAGGAAATCCGCATGCCATTGTCTTCCCGAAAGCTAAGATTGACGGTGCACCGTATGACTTTAGTTTTAGTGGAGTAAAGTCTGCCGTCCTGAATTTCATTAATCAGAATAAAATGCAGGGAAAAGAGATTCATGCGGCTGATCTTGCGGCATCTTTTCAGCAGTCGGTGGTGGATGTTCTGGTGGAACATACCATGCTTGCGGCGAAAGACTATCAGATGGATAAGGTAGCGATTGCCGGCGGTGTGGCGTCCAACGGGACTTTGCGTCAGGCGATGAAAGAAGCCTGTGAGAAAAATGGACTGAAATTTTATCATCCGTCACCGATTTTCTGTACAGACAATGCAGCTATGATTGGTGTGGCTGCCTATTATGAATATAAAAAGGGTACAAGACACGGATGGGATTTGAATGCAGTTCCGAATCTGAAATTAGGAGAGCGCTGATGGAAGAAAAATGTACGGCGATTGTTCTGGCAGCAGGGCAGGGCAAACGCATGGGAAGTAAAATACAAAAACAGTTTCTGGAAATTCAGGGCAAGCCGGTGTTGTATTATTCACTGGCCTGCTTTGAGGCATCTCCCCTTATAGAGGACATTGTGCTGGTGACGGGAGAAGATTGTATCAGTTACTGTCAGAGAGAAATTGTAGAGAAATATCATCTGAAAAAAGTAAAGAAGATTGTTGCGGGCGGCAAAGAACGCTATGATTCTGTCTATGCGGGACTGCTTGCCTGTGAAAATTCTGATTACGTATTCATTCATGACGGCGCAAGACCATTTCTTGACGGGCAGATTCTGGAACGTGCTTTTTTTGCTGTAAAGGAATGCCGAGCCTGTGTCGTTGGAATGCCTTCCAAAGATACCGTAAAAATAGCAGATGAGGATGGATACGTGGTAGATACACCGGAGCGGAAACGCGTATGGATGATACAGACTCCGCAGGTGTTCGCCTATGATGTGATCCGGCAGGCACATGAGGAAATTCGCCAGGGAGATATGCGGGGAATCACAGATGATGCAATGGTTGTGGAGCAGCAGGGAAAATATCAGGTAAAAATGGTAGAAGGTTCCTATAAAAATATGAAAATTACTACGCCGGAGGACCTGCTGGTGGCGGAATCTTTTCTGAAAGAATAAAAAATAAAAAAATTGAAAAAAATCTATTGACACGCGGCGCATCTGATGATAGAATATCACTTGCGCTGATGCGTGGAACACATGGAGAGGTATCGAAGTGGTCATAACGAGGCGGTCTTGAAAACCGTTTGTCCGAAAGGGCGCGTGGGTTCGAATCCCACCCTCTCCGCTTCCGACAAATGAATAAGTGATTTTGTTCGGGCAATGGAGAAGTACCCAAGCTGGCCGAAGGGGCTCCCCTGGAAAGGGAGTAGGTCGTTAATAGCGGCGCGAGGGTTCGAATCCCTCCTTCTCCGTTTAAAACAAGTGAGAAATACTGCTTGTTTTATTTTTTGCCATAAAATAAGGTCTTTAAAAAACTTGAAAAAATAAATAAAAAAGTTCTTGACAGGCTAAAAAAGATATGGTAAAGTAATGGAGTTGTCGCTTGAGAGAGCGAAAACGAAGATCTTGAAAGAGATTGAAAAAAATAAAAAAATAAAAAAAGTTCTTGACAAACGGTTTTGAATATGATAAACTATCAAAGCTGTCTGATGAGAACGGCAAAGAACCTTGATAACTGAACAGTGAAACACACATCATTTTATCTGAACAGAATAAAATGAGTTCTCGAAAATTCTTTAAGTAAAATTCAAAGAACGATCGAAAGATCCTTATAAACAGTAAAAGGGATAGATAGCCAAGTAGTTATCTTGACCTGGAAAAAACT
>JALFVM010000117.1 GCA_022787145.1 Lachnospiraceae bacterium
AGGTCATTGGGAAATGATGGGATTGGAAGTGACAAAGCCGTTCAAAACTTTTACAGAGACAGGATTTCCACCGGAACTGATCAAAGAACTGGAAAAAAGGACAGGGAGAAAAATCATTGGTAATAAAAGTGCCAGCGGAACAGAGATATTGGATGAGCTGGGAGAAGAAGAGATTGCCACCGATCATATGATCGTGTATACTTCAGCAGATTCCGTTCTGCAGATTTGCGGAAATGAAGAGACTTTCGGACTGGAAGAGCTGTATCGTTGCTGTGAAATTGCAAGAGAGATTACCATGAAGGATGAGTGGAAAGTCGGAAGAGTAATTGCAAGACCATATCTGGGAAAGAAAAAAGGTGAATTTAAAAGAACCAGTAATCGTCACGATTATGCTTTGAAACCATTTGGAAAGACAGCATTGAATGCGTTGAAAGAAAGTGGTCTGGATGTGATTTCTATCGGGAAAATCAGAGATATTTTTGATGGTGAGGGAATTACCCGTGCTTTAAAATCAAAAAGCTCTGTACACGGGATGGAACAGACGATAGAAGTTGCAGGAGAAGAGTTTCATGGGCTTTGTTTTGTGAATCTGGTGGATTTTGATGCTCTTTGGGGACATAGAAGAGACCCTGAAGGATATGCAAAAGAGATTGAAAAATTTGATAAGAATCTGGGAATTCTTATGGAAAACTTAAGAGAAGATGATCTTTTGATCATTACCGCAGATCATGGAAATGATCCCACCTATACAGGAACGGATCATACCAGAGAAAAAGTACCTCTTTTGTTGTATTCGAAGTCTATGACGGGAAGCGGAAAACTTCCGGAGACGGATACTTTTGCAGTGGTTGGAGCAACTGTGGCGGATAATTTTGGAGTAAAGATGCCGGAGGGTACCATAGGAAATTCACTAATGGAGTATTTAAAATAGTAGATAATCAGATATTATCTGAAAACATGTAGTAAATGCAATATATATACTTTGCATTTTTGAATATTATGGTGTAAAATACTATTTGTCGGTTAATAAGTAATATAAAAATGTGTGATAAATTATCAGGCATCCGTTTTATTTATTTTTTGGAGAAGCATTATGGCAACAATTAAAGACATTGCAGAAAAAGCAGGTGTGACAGCAACCACAGTATCAAGGGTAATTAATAACCGGGGATATATCAGTGAAGAAACGAGAAATAAAGTGTTTTCTGTGATGAAAGAAATGAATTATCATCCGAATGAGGCAGCACGCTCATTATCAAAGAAGCATACAAATATTATCGGTGTGATTGTTCCGCATATTACTCACCCGTTTTTCAGTAAACTGATCAGTAATCTTGAGAGTGCAGCATCAGCCAGAAATTATAAGATTCTTCTTTGTAATTCAAAAGATCAGCCGGAAAAAGAGGCGGAGTATTTGGATATGTGTATATCCAATAAGGTTGCAGGAATTATTTTATGCAGTAAATATGTAAATACTGAAAAGTTTAGTGAACTTCATATTCCGATTATCAATTTTGAAAGAGAAGAAGAACATGAGGAATCTGTATCAATTCAATGTGATAATTATCAGGGAGGAAGGATTGCGGCCAGACATCTGATAGAACGGGGATGTAAAAAACTTCTGCATTTTGGGGGAGTGTTGAAGAAAGATATGCCTGCTGACAGAAGGGCGGATGGATTTAGAGATGTATGTAAAGAAGAGGGTGTGGAAGGGATTGTACTGATGAGTGATCAGCTTGTATACGGGTCAATGCACTATCAGTCATATATTGAAAAAGGATTAAAAGATAATCCGGGAGTGGATGGTATATTTGCCAGCAGTGATTTGATTGCCAGCCAGGTGATTCAGGTATGTAATAAAATCGGTATAAGAATTCCCGAACAGATGAAACTGGTGGGATTTGATGATGTGATGATAGCAACGGTTACAACACCTACAATTACAACTATCCATCAGCCGGTTAGAGAAATGTCAGAGTTGTCAATAGAGTATGTGGATAAAAGATTAAAAGGAGAAATGGTTCCTTCGAATGTTTATATGCCGGTAAGACTGATAAAAAGAGATTCTACGTGATATTACACGTAATATGGAGTAAAGATAAAAGATATTGTGACAATATGTATCAGAAATATGTCACGGTATCTTTTTTTTGAAACAAATTAGTTAATAGATAATAGAAATTATTAACGATAGACATAAACATGAAATCAAATAGTAAATTATTACTAATAAGAAAATCTCTTATAAGATAATTTAATGGAGATAATGATTAAAAAAATATTGTAATAATGTACAAAAACAACAAAGTATTTTTGAATATATTTCATAAATTATAAATATTTCATATGTTAACGGTTGACATGCTGAGGTGACAGAAGTATACTACAGACATAATAAATCTCTCGAAGAGAATATTTAAGGAGGAAACGAAACGAAATGAAAGGAAAGAAGTTTTTAGCTATGACATTAGCAGGTGTTATGGCAGCAGGAATGCTGGCTGGATGCGGTGGCTCAGACAGCGGAAGCGGAGATTCAGGATCTAACAAAGATTATGACCTGTACATCTTCAACACAAAAGGTGAAAATGCAGATGCTATGGAAGCAGCAGCAAAAGCATTCGGAGAAGAAAAAGGTGTAACAGTAAAAGTTTTCTCTCTGGGTTCAGGTACAAACAGTGATGATACTCTGAGAACAGAGATGAATTCCAAGAATAAACCAGCTATCTTTTCCTGTATGAATGCGCAGGCACTGGTTGAATGGGTAGAAGGCGGATTTGCAATGGATCTGTCAAAAGCAACAAATGAAGAATTTAAAAAACTGGTAAGTGAAATTCCGGAAAGCTTTAATCTGACAGATGGCAGTGCAAACTATGGTATTCCATACAACGTAGAAGGATATGGCTACATTGTTGATACAGAAATGATCGCAGCTCTGTTTGGAGAAGATCAGGTAGATGCTTTTATGGCAGCATTTAAGACAGCTACATACGATGAATTTGAAGCTATGGTACATACTCTGACAGCATACATTAAAGAAGGAACAGCAGGTACTGTTACACTGAGCGGTCAGGATTTTGCACTGGTAGCAGAAAAAACAGGAAAAGCAGCTTCTCTGGAAGGTGTATTCTCTGTAGCAGGTGCTGAGAAATGGACATATGGTGACCATATGGTAAACGTTGCTGTAGATGCAATCTTTAAAGATTCTGTAGCAGCTTCTGAAGCTACTATGGAACAGCTGGAAGCAGGAAAAGGTGCTTTCGAAGCTTATGCAAAAGCACTGGATCTGAAAACATCCAATGCAACAACTGAAAGAGGACCGGAACTGATCAATTCTACAACAAATGGTTATGATCCTGCAGTAGCAACATTTGCAAACAGCAAAGCAATTTTCTTCAAAAACGGTAACTGGTGCTATACAAACATTGAAAAAGCTAATCCGGATATCGCTGATACACTGGCATTCCTGCCGGTTAAGATGCCATTCACACAGGATGATATCAAGGTAGATGGTCTTACAGTAGATCATATGCTGTGCTCTATCCCGGTATTTGTACCAAACTACTACTGCATCAACGATAAAGTATCTGATGAAGAAAAAGAACTGGCTCAGGAATTCATGGTATGGCTGAATACTTCCGAAGCAGGACAGAAATTCGTAGTAGAAGATATGGCATTTATTCCTTACAATGCTGATCCGGCAACTACATCCGCAGGCTACAGCCTTGGAGATTCCATTATTTCCTACATGGCAGAAGGAAACACGCTGACAAATGCTTATGCAGGTGCTCCTACAGGATGGGCAACAGATACTTTTGGTCTGCAGATGATGGAAAACTATGTAAATACTGCAGAATGGCCGGATACTGCTTATGAAGATATTGCAAACTTCGCAATTTCAAGCTGGGCTGAAAAAAAAGGTCTGGAATAATAACAGAAATATAATAAAGTTACTGTTCAACTGATACATGATGCGGCATCCTGATGAAAATAGGATGCCGCATTGTGTAAGATTAGTATAGAAAGGGAACAGAATGGATCAATATTATAAGAAAAGACTTGTCCCATTGGCTCTTCCTGCATTGATTTTATTCCTTATGGTTGTGGTTATACCATTTATCGTAGGTGTTATATATTCTTTCACCGGATGGCGCGGTACTTATTTTGCAGGTGGTGAACATTTCTGGGAATCATTTGTGGGATTTGATAATTATATCAAAGCATTTAAGACAAAGAAATTTATTGAAGCAATGATCTATACGGTTAAGTTTACCGTAGTTGCAGTTATCGTAGTAAATGTTGTATCTCTTTGTGTATCTTTACTGGCTACTTATCTTCACAAAGGTGCAGCAGCATACAGAACCATTTACTTTCTACCAAACCTTCTGGGTGGTCTGGCTCTCGGTTATATTTGGCAGTTTATTTTTGAAATTGTATTTTCAAATATTCTGTTTGGAAAAGATGGAGTTATTTCTATTCCGGCATTGTGTAATATGACACAGGATAATACAAAGGCACTTTTTGCACTGGTAATGCTGTTTACCTGGCAGATGGCTGGTTATATGATGATTATTTATACCACAGGATTAAATAATATTCCGAAAGATCTGTTTGAAGCAGCTTCTATTGACGGTGCAAATGCATGGCAGCGTTTCTGGAGCATTACAGTTCCGATGCTGATGCCTTCTTTCACTATCGTATTTTTTATGACACTTTCCAAATGTTTCATGCTGTTGGATCAGAACATTGCGTTGACAGATGGTAACTTTGGTACCCGTATGCTGGCAACACAAATTCTGAGAACCACAAGAGATGCATCCCCGCCGGATTATGGTCTGGCTCAGGCTCAGGCGGTTATCTTCTTTATCCTGATTGCAGTGGTAACACTTGTGCAGGTTAATGTTACAAGTAAGAAGGAGGTGGAGATGTAATGAATAATATGACAATGGAAGGAAGACATAAAGCAGGTCAGGTTGTTACTCATATTTTACTGATTGCTATTGCAATCTATACATTAGCTCCACTTGCTTTGTTGTTATTTAACTCTTTTAAATCAAATAATGAAATCGTAGAATCACCGGTAGCTCTTCCATCTTCATGGTCATTCCAGTATATCAGTACTGCAATGGAGCAGATTAACTTCTTTAAAGCTATCGGAGTAACCTTTGTAATTACGGTAATCTCTATTTTCCTGCTGGTTATTGTATCTTCCCTTGCTGCATGGGTCATGGTAAGAAGCAAGAGCCTGCTGGCAAAAATAATGTATCTTGGTTTTACAGCAGCCATGCTGGTTCCTTTCCAGTCTCTGATGTATCCGTTACTGGACATTTTTGAAAAACTGGGAATGAAGAATATTCCGGGATTGATCTTTATGTATGGCGGTTTTGGAATCAGTATGTCAGTATTCCTATATCATGGATTTATTAAAAGTATTCCACAGTCACTGGAAGAAGCTGCAATCATTGATGGAGCAAACCTTTTTCAGATGTTCTTCAATGTGGTATTTCCACTTTTGAAAAGTACGACTGTAACGGTTATTGTACTGAATGGTATGTGGATCTGGAACGATTACCTTCTTCCATTCCTGGTAATCGGTAACAGAGACGGTGCAAAAACACTGACACTGGAACTGTATTTTGCAAAACTGACTTCAGGACAGTATGGTAATCCATGGGAATTAATTTTCCCGGCCGTATTAGTTACAATTATTCCTATCGTAATTTTATACATCTTTGTTCAGAAATATATTGTAGCCGGTGTGGCAGATGGTGCTGTTAAAATGTAATGCGAAGGAGCTACTGCTATCAGGCAGTAGCTCCTTTTTTTATCCTGAAAGGAGATAAAATGAAAGATATAACATCAGTAGAAGATATTTTGAAAAAATTGACACTGGAAGAAAAGTGTAGTCTGCTTTCTGGAGAATCTTTCTGGTATTCTCAAAGTATTGAGAAAAAGAGAATAGAAAAAATGATGTTTACGGATGGTCCACACGGACTGCGTAAACAGAATGACAAGGCAGATCATCTGGGAATGAATAAAAGTGTTCCCGCCACATGCTTTCCTCCAGCGTGTGCACTGGGAGCTTCCTGGAATGAAAACCTGATTTATGAAATGGGTGAAGCATTGGGCATTGAGTGCAGGACAGAAAATGTGGCAGTTCTTCTCGGACCCGGTGTAAATATTAAGAGATCACCTTTGTGCGGAAGAAATTTTGAATATTTTTCAGAGGATCCATATCTGTCTTCTCATCTTGCAAAACAACATATTATGGGTGTTCAGAGCAAGGGTGTGGGGACATCAGTAAAGCATTTTATTGCAAATAATCAGGAGACAAAACGTCTTACTTTGAATGCGGTTGTGGATGAGAGAACATTACGGGAAATTTATTTTGCCAGCTTTGAAACAGCTATTCGTGAAGGAAACCCATGGACTGTTATGTGTGCGTATAACCAACTGAATGGTCATTTTGGTTCAGAACATAAATATGTGCTGAATGATGTCCTGAGGGATGAATGGAAATATGACGGATTGGTGGTAACTGACTGGGGAGCAACTAATGACAGAGTAGAAGGTCTGATTGCCGGTCAGGATCTGGAAATGCCTTCCTCTGGAGATGTAAATGACAGAAAAGTTCAGAAAGCAGTGGAAGATGGTATTTTATCAGAAGAGTATGTGGACAGAGCAGTAAGAAGACTTTTGAAACTGAGCCAGAAAGTTCACGAACGTAAGGAAGTAGAACCTTTTGATAAAGAAAAGCATCATGCACTGGCAAAAAGAATCGCATCGGAATGTATTGTTCTTTTGAAAAATGAGGATAAGATACTGCCTCTTAACCAGACGGAAAAGATAGGTGTTGTAGGGGAGTTCGCTGTGAAAGCACGCCTTCAGGGTGGTGGAAGTTCTCATATTAATCCTACCTTTACAGATTGTATTCTGGATGAAATGAGAAAAACGGGCGGAGAATTGGTTTCTTTTGCAAAAGGATTTGCAATGGATCAGGATTGTCTGGACGAAAATATGGTGAAAGAAGCGATTCAGTTGGCAAAAGAATCCGATAAGCTGGTCGTATGTATGGGACTTCCGGAAAGCTATGAGACGGAAGGTCTGGATCGTACACATTTGAATCTGCCGGAGATTCAGTTGGAATTTCTGGAAAGAATTTTTCCGTATAATGAAAATATTGTAGTAGTTCTCAATAACGGTGCACCTGTGGCAATGCCTTTTGAAAATAAAGTAAAAGGAATTGTGGAAGGATACCTGCTGGGACAGGCCGGAGGAGCAGCTGTGGCCGAGATGCTGTATGGAATGACTAACCCCAGCGGAAAACTGGCAGAAACATTCCCGCAACGTTTGGAGGATACACCTTCCTTTTTAAATTTTCCGGGTGAAGGATATAAAGTTGAATATAGGGAAGGAATCTTTGTGGGATATCGTCATTATGACACGAAAAAAATTAAACCACAGTTCTGTTTTGGATATGGATTGAGTTATACCGATTTTTCTTATGACAGTATTCATGTGGATAAAAAGAAAGCAGATGATCAGGAAAAAATTACAGTTACGGTAGAGATTACAAATATTGGAAAGCGTACCGGAAAAGAAATTGTACAGTTGTATGTTCACGACAGACAGACGGCTGTAACTCGGCCTGAGAAAGAACTGAAAGGTTTCTGCAAACTGGAACTGAATCCGGGACAGACAGGAAAGGCTGTGTTTGAATTGGATAAGAGAAGTTTTGCTTATTATGATGTGGAACAGAAAGATTTTCTGGTGCAGACAGGAGATTTTGATATTCTTGTAGGTGCTTCCTCTCAGGATATACGGCTTCAGGAACAGGTTTATGTGAAGTCGACAGCAGTGATCCATAAACAGTTTCATAAAAATTCTACATTTGGAGAAATTTATGAATACCTTCCGACTCGTGAGATTGCAGAAGAAATGATGGATTATTTTAAGAGAGAATCCGGAATTGATTTTGAATTGGGAGACAATGTGGAGGATTTTGCTTTCCGTGTCATCTGTGATTTTCCACTGAAAACGCTGGTTACATTTACAAAAGGAAAATATAGCGAAGCTCAGCTGGATGAACTAATTCATAAACTGAATCATGTAAATTGAGGGATGGAAAATGAAAAATAAAGAGGTTATCGAAAAAATTTTAGCTTATCATCCTGCTATGGAAAATTATGAGGGATGTGACGGATACAAATATGGAAATCCTGAGGATGAGTGTAAAGGTATCGCATCCGTGCTTGTCGCAACTGTGGATGTAATCCGCAAAGCGGCTGAGGCGGGATGTAATCTTATTATTACTCATGAACCTACCTTTTATTCCACACCGGATTATGCGGAATGGAGAGGCGGATTTCCAAACAAAATATATGAAGAAAAAGTAAAATTACTTGAAAAGTATGGGATTACCGTATGGAGGAATCATGATCATATCCATAAGCATCAACCGGATGGTATTTTTGACGGTGTAATCCGGTGCCTGGGATGGGAAAATTATCTGGTAAAAGAAGAAAATCCAGCACCATTGATTTATAATTTTGAAATTCCAGAAATGACGGTCAAAGAGATGAAAACATTTCTTGAAGAAAAAATAAGTCTCAATGGAATGCGATATATGGGAAATCCGGAAGGAAAAATCCGAAAAGTTGCAATCGCAGGTCATTTATTTCCGGGAGCATTCGGTTATGAATTCGATGATGGAAAGACATACGTAGAGTATGCTACTGAACTGATTAAAATCATGGAAAATGGTGTTGATGCCATCATACCGGGAGAGGTGATTGACTGGACGCTTCTTTCTTATGTAAGGGATGCATTGCAGCTGGGAAAGAATAAATCCATATTCAATATCGGACATTTCAGTCTGGAAGAACTGGGAATGAAGTATGCGGCAGAGTGGATGAAAGAACTGGTGCAGGGTGAAATCCCGGTTCAGTATATCCCAAGTGGAGATATTTATCAGTTTGATTAAAACAACAGGAGAGAAACAGCATATGATGGAAAAAAATTGGTGGAAAAAAGCAGTTGTATATCAGGTGTATCCAAGAAGTTTTTATGATTCCAACGGAGACGGAATGGGTGATCTGAAAGGTATTACAGAAAAGTTGGATTATATCAAAGAACTTGGGGCAAATGCCCTGTGGCTCTGCCCGGTATATCGTTCCCCTATGGATGACAATGGATATGATATTTCTGATTATTATCACGTGGATCCGAGCCTGGGAACAGATGAAGATATGGATGAATTGATTCGTGAAGCTGATAAAAGAGGAATCCGTATTATTATGGATATGGTAATCAATCATTGCTCCGATGAGCATGAATGGTTCCGGAAAGCAAAAAATGATCCGGAAGGAAAGTATGGCAAATACTTCTTTATAAGAAAAGGGAAAAATGGCAATCCTCCGAATAACTGGAGATCTATTTTCGGTGGAAGTGCCTGGGAACCGATTGAGGGAACACCATATTATTATCTTCATCTGTTTACAAAGAAACAGGTTGATTTTAACTGGGAAAATGAAGAACTTCGGGAAGAACTTTACAAAATGATGAACTGGTGGATGGATAAAGGGGTTGCCGGATTCCGTATGGATGCTATTACCTATATCAAAAAAGCAGATGGGCTTCCTTCTTTTGAACCGGACGGAGAGGATGGTATGGTTTCTGTCGCTTATGGAAGTTTGAATCAGAAAGGAATCGGAAAATTTCTCACAGAACTGAGAGACAGAACTTATGGAAAAAGAAATGCCATGACTGTTGGGGAAACAGCTGGGGTATCTGACGAAGAAGTGATTGATTTTATTTCTCAGGATAACGGATATTTTTCTATGATTTTTGATTTTTCATACTGCCAGTTGAATATGTTTGGACCAAACTATTACTGGTATGAGACAAAAGAATGGACACCGGATGAAGTAAAGAGAGAAATGTTCCATAGTCACAGACTGGCAGGAGAAAAAGGATGGTTGGGTCTGTGTCTGGAAAATCACGATCAGCCAAGATGTATTGATCATTATCTGTATCCGGACGGAAGAAATTATTATGGTGCCTCCATGTTGGCAATGATGCATATGATGCTCAGAGGAACTCCTTATATTTATCAGGGACAGGAGCTGGGAATGCGAAATTGTAGATTTGAATCTATTGAAGAATATGATGATTGTTCTACAAAGAATCAGTATGCAGGAGCCCGTCAGGAAGGATATAGCCATGAAGAAGCTATGGATTTTATGTTTGATATGAGCAGGGATAATGCCAGAACTCCATTTCAGTGGGATGGCAGTGAAAATGCAGGATTTTCCACCAAAAAACCGTGGTTAAAAGTAAATGAAAATTATCATGAAATCAATGTGGAAAAAGAAAAAGAGGATGAATCTTCCATTCTGAATTGGTATAAGGAACTGATAGAACTTCGTCTTCATTCAAAGTATTCAGAAGTTCTCACAGAAGGAAGTATCTGTCCTGTTTTTGAAGAACAGAAGAATCTTCTGGCTTATGAAAGGGTTATGGGAGAACAGAAACTTCTGGTATTGTGCAATTATCAGGGAGAAGAACGGAAAGCAGAACTGAATCATATGTGGAAAGATGTTATTAAAGATAATTATGAAAATATTGTAAGTGAGGAAGTAGGAGAAATTTTACTTCGTCCATATGAAGCAGTGATTTTGGAAATGTAAAACAGGAGGATAGTATGCTGGAATTTGAACAGGTAGTACTGCAGGTGAACTGTCAGAAAGGAAAAAAAGCAGAATTTACAGAAATAGTAAACGAAACGCCAGATTGGAAGACAGAGGTTTTATTTGATAAGAAAGATGGAATCAGCGGAGCATTTGTGGTGGAAAGTATTTCCGCAGGAAAGTGTGGACAGTTGAAACTGAAACTGGACAATGAATCCTGTCGGGAAAATCAGAATCTTGAACTGGAGGTTCCGGTGGCGCTGGAATTGAAAATAAAGGAAAAACCGGAGAAAATTACAGCAATGTACCTGTTCAATGATTGGTGGACCAGACCGGATTTTATCAAGGATTTCAGTGAGATACCAGAACGTACCCAGATTGCATTTTTAAAATATAAGGACAGATATGTCTGTCTTGTGCCTATGGCTGGCAGGCAGTATAAGACATATCTGGCTAAGGGAAAAGAAAATGTGATTCGTATGGAAATGACTGCCTATATGGCGGGTATGAGTAAAATGGACGAACCTGTATTTCTCTATACAGAAGATGTCAGTCTTTACGGTGCTATTGAAAAAGCTTTTTCATGGCTGGCTTCTTATAAGGGAATACGTCTGAAAAAAGACAGAAGGATGCCTGAAATTTTCCGTTATATGGGATGGTGCAGTTGGGATGCATTTTATCAGGATATAACAGAAGAAAAAGTTCGGGCAAAGGCAGAGGAACTGAGAGAAAAGAAGGTTCCTGTGCGCTGGATTCTCATGGATGACGGATGGCTCGCAACGAAAGATGAACTTTTATACGATTATGCTCCGGAAAAAGAAAAATTCCCTTCAGGATTCTCACAGATGATACAGGAGATAAAGCAGAATGGAAATATTGCCTGGTTTGGTGTATGGCATGCACTGGGAGGTTACTGGGGCGGTGTCCTGCCGGGAAGCAGACTGGAACAGATAGAAAAAGAACATCTTTGTTATACATCTAATGGAAAAATTCTTCCAGGATATAAAGAAGAAGATGCTTTTGGATTTTACAGAGACTGGTATGAATATCTTAGAAATCAAGGAATTGACTTTGTTAAAGTGGATGGACAGAGTGCGGTAAAGAATTATTTTGAAAACAGTGTACCTGTTTGTACAGCAGCCACAGGAATTCATAAAGGACTGGAAGGAGCAGCGTCTTATATGGACGGGGCAATTATTAACTGCATGGGAATGGCTATGGAAAATATGATTGCACGTCCTTCATCGGCAGTGTCCAGAAACAGTGACGATTTTGTACCGGCAAAAGAAAACGGATTTGCGGAGCATTTGCTTCAGAATGCTTACAATGCTTTGTATCAGGATGAACTGTATTACTGTGACTGGGATATGTTCTGGACCAGTCATGAAGACTGTATCAAACATAGTTTGTTGAGGGCAATAAGCGGCGGACCGGTTTATTTCAGTGATAAAATTGGTGAGACTGATCCGGAGATTTTGAAACCTTTGGGATATCATGATGGAAAAATAATTATGATGGACCGGGCAGCAAAACCTGCAGAGGAATGTCTTTTTACCAATCCTCTGGAAGAAGGAGTGCTTAAACTTACCAATATCGCATCTTATGGAGATCATGGAACAGCAGGAGGTATTGCTGTATATAATCTGACAGAAAAAGAGCAGACTTATCATTTCTCACCGAAAGATGTATGGGATATGGATATTTCTGAAAAGTATTGGGTATATGATTATTTTCATAAAAAAGCATTTTTGTGCGGTCGAAATGAAAATATGACAGAATCTGTGAGAAAAGGTGGATATGCATGGTATCAGATTATTCCCGGCAGCGAAGAAGGAGTATTTCTCGGTTTGACAGAAAAATACGTGGGATTTGCTGCGGTGGAAAGTGTGCAGATTACCAAAGATGCTATGACGGGAATAATAAAGGAACAGGGAGAAATCGGATTCCTTTCAAAGCAAAGACCAAAGCAGGTTTTCTGTAATGGAGCAGATGTGACATCACTGATGTCAGAAAACGATAAAGTATACAGTATCGCACTGGAAAGTAAAGCTGAAAAAGCATGTATAACGATTATCTGGAAATAGGAGAACACTGATGGAAAAAAGAATTTTTGCAGAAGACAAATACATGTGGCTGCCTGTAAGAAAAGATGGTAATCCTGTGAAACTTGAATGGTATGTAGGCAGCACAAAGATAATGGAGATGGATGTACCGCTGACAGAAGGAAAACCGGATTATTGGGCTGTATTTGATGTGAGTCCGTGGGAAAATCAGTGGATGACAGTACGTGATGTTGGAGAAAATTGTGAGATTAACGGTGAATACTGTCGAATCACGAATGAAGAAAAACTTCCGTCATGTCCGAAGGGAGAAAGACCGAAGCTTCATTATGCGCCTGAGACAGGATGGATTAATGATCCAAACGGATTGATATACCTGAATGGAGTGTGGAAAATCTACCACCAGTATAATCCTTATGGATGCAAATGGGGAAATATGCATTGGGGCGCTACCGAAACAAAAGATTTTATTCACTGGAAGGAAACTTCTGTTGCGTTATCCCCCGATGAAACGGGAGTAATGTTCTCCGGATGTGGATTACTCGCCGAATCTGACGGAGAAATGTGGAAAAAAGGAGATATTCTGTTTTATTACACAGCAGCCGGCGGTATGAATAAATGGTCCGGAGAGCAGCAGTATACACAAAGGCTGGCAGTAAGCAGTGATGACGGATATCATTTAGAAAAAAAAGATGTAGTCATTCTTCCGACGGAAGCGACAGAAAACAGAGATCCGAAGGTATTTTGGCATGAAGAATCACAGGCATATGTGATGCCGTTATATATTGATGGAAATATTTATCACATATACCGTTCTCAGGATGGAATTCACTGGGAAAAGACCCAGGAACTGACCGAAGACGGTATGTGGGAGTGTCCTGATCTGTTTAAAATCAGAGATGAGAAAACAGGCGAGACAATGTGGGTATTCTGGTCGGCACAGGGATATTATTATCTTGGAACCTTTGACGGATACCATTTTGAAAAGAAATCACAAATGATGAAAGCCTATGCGATGCCGGAGAATCCTGAAGAAGAGGGAAGAGCCTATGCGGCACAGACGTTTTCAAATACAAGGGGAAGAGTGATACAGATGGCGTGGATTCATATGCCAGACAGAGGACGATGCTGGAATGGTCAGTTATCGCTTCCTGTAGAACTGGAGTTGTCATCTGGTGAACAGGGAAAACGAATGGTGGTGAAACCTGCCCGTGAACTGGAGAGTTTGAGAAAGAACGAAACCTACAGAAAGATTCAAAGAGCAGAGAATTATTGTTTATATGAAGGAGAAGAAAAACCTGTTGAAATTTTGATAGAAGGTAAGATGCTGAAAACAGGAAAAACAGTTCTTTCCGTATTGGGTAATCCACTTACCATTGACTGGGAGAAATGCGAAGTATCTTTCCCGGACAGAAAAATTATATTCTGCAGGCAGGAGCAGTTCTCCATAAGAATTTATGCGGATGTGGAAGTTCTGGAAGTGTTTGTACTGGATGGTTCCTATTATCTTCTGAATGAAAATAAAGAGAGAAGCTTAAAGGGTGATGTAAAAATAGAAACAGATAGTTCAGATATATGGAACGTATATATTTATGAACTGGAATCTGTAAAAAAAATACCATGTATTTAAGGAGGAAAAATAATGAGAGCAGCTGCTGAGTATAAAAACAGGCTGGAAAAACATTTTGATGAATTGAAATGGCTTTATTGCGAATTATATCATGGTCGTCAGGATATGTTTGAACAGCTTTGCCAACAGATGGAAACATGGTACGCAAAAAGGGATGACAGATGGAAAAAGCTGGACAGGGAAAGAGAAAAGAATCCAAATTGGTATCGAAGTCAGAAAATGTTGGGAATGATGCTTTATATTGATGCATTCCGGGAAAATCTGACAGGTGTGGAGGAAAAACTCGAATACCTGAAGGAATGTAATGTAAATTATCTTCATTTGATGCCATTTCTGGATACACCTAAGGGAAAAAGTGATGGTGGATATGCAGTGTCAGATTACCGGAAAGTTCAGGAAAATCTGGGGACTATGGAAGAACTTGCAGAGCTTTCCCAGAAATGCCATGATCAGGGAATCAGTTTGTGTATGGACTTTGTCATGAATCATACATCAGAGGATCATGAGTGGGCGAAAAGAGCATTGGCAGGCGAAAAAGAATATCAGGACAGATATTTTATGTTTGATAACTATGATATTCCGTCACAGTACGAGAGAACCTGCCCGCAGGTATTTCCTACCACAGCTCCCGGAAACTTTACATGGAGAGAAGATTGCCATAAGTTTGTAATGACTACATTTTACCCTTATCAGTGGGACCTGAATTATGCAAATCCCGTGGTATTCAATGAAATGGTATCCAATATGCTGTATCTGGTCAATCAGGGAATTGATATTGTGAGAATTGACGCAGTACCTTATATCTGGAAACAATTGGGAACGAGCTGCAGGAATCTGCAGCAGGTACATACGATTGTGCGTATGATGCGTATGATTACGGAGATTGTATGTCCGGGGGTTGTTCTTCTCGGTGAAGTGGTTATGGAACCGGCTAAGGTAGTTCCTTACTTTGGAACTCTGGAAAAGCCGGAATGTCATATGTTGTACAATGTAACAACTATGGCTACTACCTGGCATACAGTGGCTACGGGAGAAGCAGGCCTTCTGAAACATCAGACGGATATTGTTAACCATCTTCCGAAAGATTATGTATTTCTGAATTATCTGCGATGCCATGATGATATTGGCTGGGGACTGGATTATGGATGGCTGAGGCAGTTTGGTATTGATGAAGTGGCACATAAAAGATATCTTAACGCATATTTCCGCGGATATACTCCGGGAAGTGACGCCAGGGGAGAATTGTACAATGACGATCCGGTATTGCAGGATGCCCGTTTCTGTGGAACCACAGCTTCCATGTGTGGTCTGGAGGCCGGAGAATATGAGAAGAATCAGGAGAAGATTGATAAGGCAATTCAGAAAATATTGATGCTGAATGCTTATCTTTTTATCCAGTCAGGAATCCCGGTTATCTACAGCGGTGACGAGATTGGACAGCTGAATGATTACAGTTATAAAGAAGATGAGGATAAAGATCGTGCGGCTGACAGCAGATACATTCACAGAGGAAAGTTTCGTTGGGATCTGGAAAAGAATAAAGATAAAAAAGGAACAGTTCAGAATTGTATCTTTGAAAATATGAAAAAGATGGAAGAGCTAAGATTCAATTACCCTGCATTTTCTGGAGAAGCTGATGTATGGACAGAAGAAACTTATGATCCGTCTATTTTATGTATCTGCAGAAAATCAGGCAATGAAATGGTAACTGCATTGTTTAATTTCCGTGATGAAGACAAGATTGCCTGGATCAATATGGGAGATTATGAATTTGAAGATCTCTTCACAGGAGAAAAAAGAATACTCAAAGGTGTTCCGGTTCCGGCAAACGGATATGCGTGGTATTACAGAAAATGGGAGGAACAGTGATGATTGGAAGTATATTGGACAGCATGATGATGCAGCAGAAAGGAAAATCCAGAGCCATCAATGCGGAAAACAGAACCGGGGAAAAGGGGAAAGCTGCCATGGCAGCCAGTGCTCTTGGATCGTCCAGAAAAGGAAGCCCCTGTCTGTTTGACGTAAAACCCGGAGAAACAGTCGTTCTGGGAGAAATCCAAGGTGCCGGTGTAATCAATCATATCTGGATGACAATCACAGATAAAACTTCAGAAAAAGATGTATTTGTTCTTAGGGACATGGTTCTTCGGATGTACTGGGATGGTGAGAAAGAACCTTCTGTAGAATGTCCTCTGGGAGATTTTTTCTGCTGCGGATTCGGAAGAGAATGTGAAGTAAATTCCATACCCATCGCAGTGGCTCCGCTTCGGGGAATGAACTGTTATTTTAAAATGCCTTTTAGAAAATCTGCAAAAATCACATTGGAAAACCAGCACAGTAATACCATTCCTAATGTATTTTATCAGATTGATTATGCACTGTATGATGAAATGCCGGAGAATATTTCTTATTTTCATGCACAGTGGAGAAGACAGAAGATTACTACACTTCAGGAGGATTATGTAATTCTGGATGGAGTGGAAGGAAAAGGACATTATGTAGGTACATATATGGCGTTGTCCACGTTGGAAAGATACTGGTGGGGAGAAGGAGAGATAAAATTTTTTATTGATGGTGATGAGGAATATCCTACTCTTTGCAGCACCGGAACGGAGGATTACTTCGGAGGAGCCTGGAGCTTTGCGGACTGGGATGAAAATGGAAAAACATATGAAAAAACATTTTGCAGACCTTATATGGGATATCCTTATTATTCAGCACATGATACTTCTGTATTCAGCCAGTATCACAATAATGAGTGTCCACCTATGAGAGGATTTTATCGTTGGCATCTGCCGGATCCGATTATGTTTGATGAAAATCTGAAAGTGACTATTCAGCAGATCGGAGCAGGACATAGAGGAATGTTTGAGAGACAGGATGATGTTTCTACAGTGGCTTACTGGTATCAGACAGAACCACATAAGGCGTTTCCGGTACTGCTGGAAAAAGAAGAACGGTGGCCGCGATAATAAACAGGTAATAGAATAATAAAATAGATAGCAGGAAATTTCCCGGGAAGTTATAATTTTCCCGGGGAATTTTTTTGTCAGAAATTCCTTCATCATTTCGTTATAATAGATAAGAGCGCTCACAAAAGTAGGGAGGTGACAGGATGCACTGGAAAAAGAAACGGGACGAAAAAGCTTTATTGGAATCACTGTATGAAATGTATGAACAGAAGATGTATGCGGCGGCATATGCGATTCTTCATCAGTCGGAACAGGCGGAGGATGTAGTTCATGACAGTTTTCTTAAGCTGACCGGATATCTTTCCAGAATCAAAGAAGCAGATTCTCAGGAGACAAAAAGGCTGGTAATGCAGATTTTGAAGACGACAGCCATCGACCAGTATCGGAAAAATGCAAAAGAAGTGGAACGGTTTGTGTCTGAGGATACAGCGGTTACGGATTCAAAAATGAAAGTATTTCCTATAGATGCGGTTGAAAACCGGGAAATGATTGAGAAACTTTTAAA
>JALFVM010000125.1 GCA_022787145.1 Lachnospiraceae bacterium
ATAAAAATTATGAAATATATTTACAATTATATGAACAGTTAAAAGGTGTAATGGCAAGATAGCCGAAAGGAGTAAAGGTAAGATGAAAGCAGCAGTTGTTTGTGCAAATGAGGATGTGCAGTATCTGGATTATGAGGAGCCTCAGGTAACGCCGGGGACCGTGAAGATTAAAGTAAAGGCATCAGGTATCTGCGGTTCTGATATTCCGCGTGTGCTTCATAATGGTGTGCATTTTTATCCCATCGTACTGGGGCACGAATTTTCCGGTGACGTGGTTGAAGTTGGAGAAGGCGTGACAAAGGTGAAGGTGGGAGATCGTGTATCCGGCGCACCGCTTCTTCCATGTATGAAATGTGATGACTGCCAGAATGGTAATTTTTCTCTGTGTAAGCATTACAGCTTTATCGGTTCCAGACAGCAGGGAAGCAATGCCGATTATGTGGTGATTCCGGAACAGAATGCAGTTGTCTTTGATCCGAGTATTTCTTATGAGCAGGGTGCAATGTTTGAGCCATCTACCGTAGCTTTGCACGGTGTTCTGCAAAACGATTACCAGGGTGGACAGTGTGTAGCGATTCTTGGCGGCGGAACCATCGGAATGTTCACGATGCAGTGGTGCAAAATTTTCGGTTCCAAAAAGGTGGTTGTCTTTGATATCAGCGAGGAGAGACTTGCTCTGGCCAAGAAACTTGGTGCGGACGAGGTCGTAAATACAACCGAAGAAGGCTTTATGGAAAAGGCAAAAGCGATCACTGGCGGCAAAGGCTACGGTTTTGTATTTGAGACAGCCGGACAGGTTCCAACGATGCAGATGGCATTTGAACTGGCTGCAAACAAAGCCCATGTATGCTTTATCGGAACTCCACATGCAGACCTTACCTTTACACCTGCCATGTGGGAAAATATGAACCGAAAAGAGTTTAAGCTGACAGGTTCCTGGATGTCTTACAGTGCACCGTTCCCGGGCAAAGAATGGGAATTGACGGCACATTACTTTGCAACCGGTCAGCTGAAATTTGATCCCGGATTCATTTACAAAAAAATGCCGATGAACCAGGCACAGGAAGCATTCCAGATGTATAAGACACCTGGTCTTGTCAAAGGTAAGATCCTGCTGATGAATGAAGAGTAGGAGGCCATTATGATTCTTACAGTGACATTAAATGCTGCCATTGACAAACGCTATGTAGTGGAAGAATTTAAAGTTGGAGAAGTCAACCGTGTGAAGGAATGTGCTTATACACCGGGCGGTAAAGGGCTGAATGTGTCGAAACCGGCAGCAATCGCAGGAGCTGAGGTAGTGGCAACAGGGTTTGTAGGTGGCCATGCGGGCAATTATATTGAAGATTCGCTGAAAGCGTTTGGCGTAAAGAGTGACTTTTATCATCTGGAGGCGGAAAGCCGTTCCTGCATCAATATCTGGGATGAAAAAAACTGTGTGCAGACAGAATTTCTGGAGCCGGGCTTTACCGTAACAGAGGAAGAGTTTGAGGGATTTCAGAAAAAATTCCGGGAACTTGTGAAGGATGCAGATGTGGTTGCCATGTCCGGAAGCGTTCCGAAAGGTCTGGATGGAACGGCATACCAGAAGCTGGTGCAGATTGTAAAAGAGGCTGGCAAAAAAGTGATTCTGGATACAAGCGGAACTTTGCTTGAGATGGGAATTGAAGCGTGTCCTTCGATGATCAAGCCGAACATTGATGAAATTCGCATGCTGACAGGAAAGACCTGCGATCGCATGGAGGATATGATTGAGGCGGCGAAGGAAATCCACAAACGTGGTGTGGAAATCGTGGCAGTTTCACTTGGCGGCGACGGTTCTCTGGCGGTCTGTGATGAGGGAGTTTTCCGTGCTGTAGTTCCGAAAATTGATGCAGTGAATACGGTAGGCTGCGGCGATTCCATGATTGCCGGATTTGCACTGGGATTTGCAGAAGGGCTTGGTGTGGAAGAGACGCTTCGAAAAGCAAGTGCAATCTCCGCAGCTGCGGCTTTGCGCGAGGAAACAGGATTCTTTGTGAAAGAAGATATGGAGCGGTTGTATCCGCAGATTACAATTGAAAAAATAGGATAGAAGCAAAATAGAATGGGCAGTTGACATTTGTTCCATAAATGGTATACTCAACTTAGGACATTTTTATAAACTGTTTTATAAAAGAAAAAACATAACAGAAATAAAATATGAGTTTCTAAGTAGAGGGGGATTTGTTTGTGGGTAACAGAAAAGTGGTAGCCACTGACATAAAAATAAGAAATCGTCAGTTGATTTATCAGTTTATTCGGGAGCAGGGCTCTGTGTCGAAACAGGATATTGTGTTTGGACTTCAGCTCAGCCTTCCGACTGTGACGCAAAATCTGCAGAATCTGAAGAAACAGGGATTGATCGATGATTCGCAGAAGATTAAAAATACCGGTGGAAGAAATGCGACTGCCTATACGTATATCAGGGATGCGAAAGTGGCAATCGGTGTGTATATCAGTGCTCATCATATGAATGGCGTGGCTGTGGATTTATCGGGAGAAGAGATTGTAATGGTTCGAAAAAGAATCAAATTTAATCTTGATGATGACGAATATTTAAGACAGCTTGGGTTGATCGTGGAGGAAATCAAAGAAAAAGCAGGCGTTTTAGATGAAAACCTTCTTGGTGTCGGAATCGGATTGCCTGGTCTTGTATCGGAGGATGGAGAAGAGGTACTTTATGGATTGACTTTAAACTTCACGGGAAAGACGAGAGCGCAAATTGCAAAATACATTCCTTACAGAAATCGCCTGTTTCACGATTCTTATGTGGCGGGGTATGCTGAAGTATGGAACAGTGAGGGGCTGGAAAATGCTTTTTACATCAGTCTCAGCAACAGCATTGGTGGTTCTGTGGTGATGAATGGAGAAATTTATGAGGGCAGTTCGCACAAAGGCGGCGAAATTGGACACATGATTGTTGAGCCTCATAGTGAAAAAATCTGTTACTGCGGAGGCAGGGGATGCTTTGATACAGTGTGCAATGCCGGTGTGCTGGATCATTATACAGATGGAAATCTTGAGAAATTTTTTCAGTTACTAGAGCAGAAGGATGAAACAGCAGTAAAGCTTTGGGATGAATATCTGGATTATTTGTCCGCAGCAGTAGTGAATATCCGAGTATTGTTTGACAATGTGATTATCCTTGGAGGCTATGTCGGAGCTTATATTGACAACTATATGGAAGAGTTGTATCAAAGAGTTGATCAAAGATTTCCTTTTGATGAGAGTGCAAGAGACTATCTGATTCCGTGCCGTTATAAGGTGGAAGCCGCAGCGGCGGGAGCTGCCATTTCTTATATTGAAGAATTCTTCGGAGATATATAAAGGACATGGAGATAGTCACAATGTCCCCAAAGTCGCGGAATGACTTTGGGGCATTATTTTTTAAAACTCATTCTTTGCCCATCCCGCATCAATGCGTGAAATCAGTTCATCGAGCGGTTTCAATCCGCCAAGTGCATCGTATGCGGTGATGCAGCAGGCGCCGGTAGCAGCGGCAAGCTGTACGCAGCGTTTTGCCGGATAGCCGTCCATGGCAGATTTCAGAAAGGCGGCGATGCTGGTGTCTCCGGCGCCTGTTCCCGACAGAATCCGATCTGGCACATAGCTTTTTTCGAAGAATTCCTGGTCTCCCCAGTTCTCAAATTCAGGTGCGATGGAAGCCATAATTTCAGGAGCAGATGCTTTGAAATACATGCCCGGGGCACCGCACTTGATCAGGACGCATTTTGCACCCCACTCAATGAGCGTATCTGCCAGCGGTTTAACGTCCTGTTCGATATCCAGAATGGAAGTGATATCTTCCCCGTTCGCACGGCGATTCCACTCCTCATAAAGCTCGTGATCCATCATGTAGCCGAGTTCTTCAATGCTTGGAACAAAGAAATCCACGTAAGGAAGAACATTTAGGAGCATTTTTTTCCAATCCTGTGCGCCGGCTTCGGTTCCGTCCTCAATGGCTGCCATATCGAGAGAGGTCGTCAGTCCCAATTCTTTGACTTTCTGGAAAAGCCGGATTGTTTCCGCACCGTCATTCAGATACATGTTGCGCATAATAGATGGGTAGCCAAAATGAAAATGGCTTGCCTTGGCAATCGTATCGAAGTCCAGATCCTCACAGCGGAAGGTAGCATTGCTTCCCATATGGTGAAGGAAAACACGGTCCACACCAGGAGGCGCGATAACGATGGTGTAAGAAGAACTTTCATCTTTTGACCGAATCAGGTATTGATCTGCCTGGTAATCCATAAATTTCTGCTCGATGATAGAACCGAACGCATCGTCTCCGATTTTTCCCATTAAGATGACATCACTTCCCAGCTTTTTCAAGGCAAGGCCGGTATTGGCAACGGCTCCGCCGGTGCTGACGGTTGCGTTATTGACATTCAGTAATTTTCCCGGTTTTAACAAATCAGAGAGATTTTTGGTCTGACCGGAAGGAAAGCCTGGAGTAATATCGACACAAAGGTGGCCTGCTACCACGATTTTTTTGTTATTCATAGTTCATCACGTTCCTTTCTTTGATGTCCTTATTTTAAGGAGTTTTTGAACAGAATGCAATAGAACAGAGACAAAAATGGCAGATGTTTTGTAAATTATGACAAATGTCACAAAACTTTTATGACAATGGACAGATGAAGAGAAATGGAGTATGATTTATAATGAAAAAAGAATGAGTCAGACTGCGTGCTGATGATGTGTGGGAGGAAATTACAATGAAGAGATCGGAAATTAATCAGGCATTAAAGCAGATGGAAGCATTGATTCAGGAAAAGAAATTTGCGCTGCCGCCATTTTGCAATTTTACACCGGAGGAATGGCAGGAGAAAGGCCATGAGTACGATGAGATCCGTGACAACATGCTCGGATGGGATATCACAGACTATGGTTTGGGTGATTTTGACAAAGTTGGTTTTTCGCTGATCACGCTTCGTAATGGTAATGTGAAGCTGGATAAATATACAAAGACTTACGCGGAAAAGCTGCTGTTTCTGAAAGAAGGACAGATGGCACCCATGCATTTTCACTGGAATAAGATGGAGGACATCATCAACCGAGGAGGCGGAAACGTGCTGATTACCGTATACAATTCTACGGAAGACGGTGGTTTTGCTGATACAGACGTAACGATCAATTCGGATGGAAGAGAATACACAGTACCGGCCGGAACAAAGGTACGGCTGACCCCGGGAGAGAGCATTACGGTATATCCATATATGTATCATGATTTCTATGTGGAGGAAGGGTTTGGCGATGTTCTGCTTGGTGAGGTATCCATGTGCAACGACGATGAGAATGACAACCGCTTCTATGAGTCGATGGGACGTTTTCCGACGATTGAGGAAGACGAGCCTCCATATCGCCTTCTGTGCAACGAGTATCCAAAAGCAAAGTAAAGTGATTACAAACAATACTTATAATAGAACGATTGTGAAAAGTGCTGTTGAAATGAAAAAACAACAGCACTTTTTTGTGTATAAGAATGCATTTGATGGGATGACAGAATAGAAAAACAGTGTAATATTGATAAAAAATAAACAGAAAAATATCAAAAAATAAAAAAAGTGACAAATGTAATATCGGATTTGTTACAAACTACAGGTGTTTTTTATCTGGAAAAGTATTAAGATAAATCCATCAGTTAAAACAAAACAAGGGAGGAACGTAACTATGAAAAGAAAAGTTTTAGCAACCTTATTATGTGTAGCTATGGCAGGCACAATGCTCGTTGGATGCGGCGGCGGAAATGACGCAGCAGAGAGCACAGAATCCACAGAAGCAGCTGCTGAGACAGAAGATGCAGCAGAGGCAGAGGACACTGCAGAGGGCGAAGATGCTGCAGCTGAAAGCTCTGGTGGACCTTACACATTTGGTTACACATGTATGGATGGTACGAACCCATTCTTCGTAACAATCGAAGGCGCAATCAGAGAAGCAGTAGAAGCAAAAGGCGACAAATTAATCTCTACTGACCCTGCAAACGATGTATCTCTTCAGATCACACAGATCGAGGATATGATCTCTCAGGGTATGGACGGAATTTTCCTGAATCCTGCAGAGGCGGAAGGTATTCTGCCGGCACTGGATGCACTGAAAGAAGCAGGCGTACCGATCGTGAACTTCGATACAGAAGTAGCAGATATGTCTTATGTAGCAACATATGCAGGTTCCGATAACTACAACGCTGGTAAAGTTTGTGGTGAAGACCTTGTGAAGAAATGCCCGGACGGCGGCCCGATCATCGTTCTTGATTCTCCGACCATGAACTCTGTAGTAGACAGAACAAACGGATTCCTCGATGCAATCGAAGGAAAAGGTTTTGAAATCGTTGCACAGCAGGATGCAAAAGGTAATCTGGAAGTTTCCATGGGTATCGCAGAAGACTTATTACAGGCACACAGCGATGTAGTAGCTATCTTCGGTGGAAATGACCCGACAGCACTTGGTGCTCTGGCAGCAGCAAACGCAGCAGGTTTAACAGACTGCAAGATCTACGGTGTAGACGGTTCTCCGGACATCAAATCTGAGCTTGCTTCCGGTGAGTCTCTGATTGAAGGTACAGGCGCACAGTCTCCAGTATCTATCGCTGAGACATCTGTTGACTTAATGTATAAGATTATGGCTGGAGAAGAAGTAGAAGACAGATATCCGGTTGATACATTCCTGATCACAGCTGATAATGTAGAAGAGTACGGCACAGACGGATGGCAGTAATCTGAATGTAAATTGAACAGTGAAATCATAAAAGTGCTTACCTCCCCTCAACGGGGGGAGGCACTTTTGTTTAGAGGATGAGAAAAGGTAAGTGGGTGATAATTTGAGTGATCATGTTTTATTGAGAATGGAACATATACACAAACGATTCCCTGGTGTATATGCATTAAATGATGTAAGTTTGGAATTAAGAGCAGGAGAGGTTCACGCACTTCTGGGAGAAAATGGAGCTGGTAAATCTACATTGATTAAAGTTCTTGGAGGTATTTACTCTGCGGATGAGGGTGAGATTTACGTGGACGGCAAAAAGGTGCAGATTAACGGCGTTAAGGATGCACAGAAAAATGGAGTAGCCATTATCCACCAGGAGCTGGTGCTGGTTCCGCATATGACCGTTGCAGAGAATATTTTCCTTGGAAGAGAATTTGGATCCGGAATCTTAGTTGACCATAAGAAAATGACGGAAGATGCACAGGCATTGCTTGATGCCCATGAGATGAACGTAAATGCGAATGCTCTGATCAAAGATCTGACGATCGCACAGCAGCAGATGGTAGAGATTGTAAAAGCGATTTCCTACAATTCTAAGATTCTGGTTATGGATGAGCCGACCTCTTCGATCTCTGACAAAGAAGTTGCATTCCTGTTTAAGACGATGAGAGGATTGACAGCCAAAGGTGTTGGCATTATTTATATTTCCCATAAGATGAGTGAGCTGGAGGAAATCTGTGACCGTGTAACAATCATGCGTGATGGACAGTATGTTGGAACAGAAGTAGTCAAAGAGACAACAAAAGATGACTTGATCGCCATGATGGTTGGACGTGAGCTGACAAATTACTACACAAGAGATTACCTCGAGCCTGGCGAAGTGATCTTAAAATGCGATCATATTTCAGACGGAAAGATGGTGAAGGATGCCAGCTTTAAAGTACATAAAGGAGAGATTGTAGGATTTGCGGGACTGGTCGGTGCCGGACGAAGCGAGGCGATGAAATGTATCTTCGGATTAACCCAGGGTTACCAGGGCGAAGTTGAGATAAAAGGCAGGAAAGTACATATTAGCAATCCTGTGGAGGCGATGAAAAATGGTATTGCGCTTGTTCCGGAAGACCGTAAACAGGAAGGTCTCTATAAGATTCAGAGTGTAAGGTATAATTCTACCATTGAAATTCTGGATCAGTTTATGCATGGCGTTTCTGTGGACGACAAGAAGGAAATCGAGATTACACAGAAATACATTGATATGATGGCGACGAAGACGCCGACGCAGGAACAGTTGATCGGCAATCTGTCCGGTGGTAACCAGCAGAAAGTAATGATCAGCCGCTGGCTGGCAACGCATCCGGATATTTTGATTCTTGATGAGCCGACCCGTGGTGTCGATGTAGGTGCAAAATCTGAGATTTATGCAATTATGAATGAACTGGTGAAACAGGGAATGTCAATCATTATGATATCTTCTGAGTTGCCTGAGATCATTAACATGAGTGACCGCGTGTATATTATGGCGGAAGGTGTTGTTGCCGGCTGTCTGAATCATGAAGAGGTAACTCAGGAAGCAATTATGCAGTTAGCCGCAAATTAATATCAATGAATGTGAAATTTAGAATTCTATTTTAAGAGGAGGAGACAATAATGGCTAAAGAAACTACAAAAAAAGTAGGCTCTGCCGGCAGCCCGAATAAAGTAATGAGTTTCCTGAAGGAAAACATGGGTATCATTGCCGCACTTTTGGTATTGAGTATTTTTCTGGCAGTATTCCCTGCTACCAGCGGATCTTTTTTAACTTCAAAAAATATTTTTAACGTTTTAAGACAGATTTCCACAAATATGCTGCTTGCATGTGGTATGACGATGGTAATCATTCTTGGTGGTATCGACCTTTCTGTAGGTTCAATCATCGCGTTGTCAGGTGTAGTGGCAGCCGGATGTGTATCCCGTTACAATCTTCCGATCGCAGTTGCGCTGATCGTAGGTGTGCTGATCGGTCTTGTGATTGGTGTATTCAATGGTTTTGTAATCAGTAGAACCACAATTCCGCCATTTATCGTAACACTGGCTACGATGAACATCGCCCGCGGTCTTGCCAAAGTATATACCGGTGGTTCTCCTGTACGTGTTGTCACAAAAGAATGGCAGTTTATCGGTGCCGGTTATGTAGGATTTGTACCGGTTCCAGTTATTATCATGGTAATTGTTCTGATCATTACAGGACTGATCATGAATAAAACAAAAATGGGCCGTCACATTTATGCCGTAGGTGGAAATGCACAGGCAGCTGTTTTCTCTGGTATCAAAGTATCAAAAGTAAAATTCTTTGTACATGCATTTTCGGGTGTGATGGCAGGTCTGGCAGGTATCATTCTTGCTTCGCGTATGTATTCCGGACAGCCTACCGCTGGTGAGGGAGCTGAGATGGATGCAATCGCAGCCGTTGTAGTTGGTGGAACATCCATGTCAGGTGGTTCCGGTAAAATCGGCGGAACGATCATCGGTGCTCTGATCATTGGTATTCTGAACAATGGTCTGAACCTTTTGAACGTAAACTCCTTCTGGCAGGATGTTGTAAAAGGTATTGTAATTTTGTTGGCAGTATTTATCGATTACATCAAAAACTCAAAGGCAAATTCTTAAAAGCAAGATATAGACAAACAGAAAAATGAGAGTTAAGATAATAATAAGGGGATGCTTTGCACCCCCTTATTATGCATGGAAAGATGAGAAGGACCATGAAGAAAAAAAGATGTCTTGTACTGATGGTTCTGTTGGTATGTATTTTTGTGGGCTACAGTATAAAAAACAGGGCAGAAAAAACAAAAATTGATTTGAATTCAGATACTCCGTTGAAATTTGGTGCTACCTATATGACGATGAATAACCCCTATTTTATCGCATTGAATGAAAGTATTCGGGAAGTAGTAGAAGCCAACGGAGATATTTTGATTACCAGAGATCCGGCACAGAGCCAGGAACGTCAGAATGCGCAGATACAGGAAATGATTGAGGAAGGTGTGGTGGCGATTTTTGCCAACCCGGTAGACTGGGAAAAAATTACTCCGGCATTGCAGGCCTGCCAGGAGGCTGGTGTAGCAGTGATTAATGTGGATACAGATGTGAAGCACAAAGAATACGTGATATCTGTGATCCAGTCGGATAATTATCAGGCAGGTGTTCAGTGCGCACAGGATATGATGGCAAAAATGGATTCCGCAAGAATTGTGATTATGAATCACTATAACATCAAATCTACTACGCAGCGGGTACAGGGATTTCTCGACACAATTGAGGGATATCCGCAGTATGAGGTGGTGAAAGAAGTAAGTACAACTTCAGAGCTTGAAGTTGCCATGAAGATGATGAAGCGGATTCTTAGGACAGATCTGGAATTTGATGTGGTGCTTGGCGGCAACGATCCGACTGCGCTTGGTGCACTGGCGGCGCTGCAGTTGAATCATGTGAACAACCGGGTATTGATCTATGGGATTGACGGTTCTCCGGATGCGAAGTCGATGATTCAGAAGGGGTATCTGGAGGGAACGAGTGCGCAGAGGCCGATTGAGATTGGAAGAACGGCTGCAGAGACAGCGTATACATATCTTCAGGGGGAAAAGGTGGACAAAAATATTACGGTAGATGTGACTTTGATTACCAAAGACAATCTTTCGGAATTTGATATGGATGGGTGGCAGTAGAGATGAAAAAGTTACAGAAAATATCCATAATTAATTGCATGATGTTAGCGTTGAACTGGGTGATTGTGATTTTGCTGTGTGTGTTTCTCTGTTTGACGACCAATAACATCTGCGAGCATTTTATTGCCAGAGATTTTATCGACAAACTGGAGGCGTTTCCATGGCAGCCGGTGCGTATTCTGGCGGAAGCCGTAGTGATGATGTTTCTGCTGAGTGCTTCCTTTCTCTGGAGGGAACTGTGCCTGAAGGAAAATTCCAGACTGGAGGTTCCCTCGCTGATTTTTGATTTCTGCATCAGTATGCTGCTGATGTATGTATTGAATTTCAATTATAACGGAATTTTGCTCTGGGTATTTGCAAATATTATTTTTAGAATAAAAAATAGTAAGGGACAGTTTGTATTTGCCCTTCTGGCGATGCTCAGTTTTGTTGGAACGGATTATGGATTGATTTCTATACAGTATCATTTCTATAATATTGAAGATTATCTTGAATATTATTCTTCTGGAATACAGTCATATCTGCTGGGCGGATTTAATCTTCTCTTTTCTCTGAATATGGTGCTGTTCATTATTTACTGTATTTTTGTGATTCAGAAGCAGAGAGGAACGATTGAGGAGGTCAACGAGCTGTATGCGCAGCTTTCTCAGGCAAATGAAGATCTGCAGAAGGCAAATGTAGAGCTTAATAAATATGCAGTGATGAAGGAAAAGATGGGAGAGACGAAGGAGAGAAACCGTTTGGCAAGGGAGATACATGATACGTTGGGACATACATTGACTGGAATCTCCGCAGGTCTGGATGCCTGTCTGGCTATTATTGATGTAGCACCGGATAAGACGAAGCAGCAGCTTGAGATCCTCTCGAATGTGACTCGAGAGGGAATTCAGGAAGTTCGAAGATCGGTCAGCGAATTACGGCCGGATGCGCTGGAACGCCTTGGTCTTGAGTATGCAATTCGAAAATTGATCAAGGATACCAATTCCGTGACCAACAATACAACGATCACCTTTGACTGTAAGCTGGAACGTCTGAAATTTGATACGGATGAGGAAAATGCAATCTATCGTGTGATCCAGGAGAGTGTGACGAATGCCATCCGACATGGACATGCAACCAGGATACATATCATGATGGAGCCCCAAAATGGGGGGATTTACCTGAGTGTGAAGGATAATGGATGTGGCTGTGAGGACATGAAATCCGGTTTTGGAACAGCGCATATCAAAGAACGTATCGAGATGCTGAAGGGACATGTGGAATTTAAAAGTTCCGATGGCTTTCTCGTAGAAGCAACAATACCGATTAGATGGGGGGAAGAGTATGATTAAAGTATTAATTGCAGACGATCAGGAATTGATCCGGCAGAGTTTGCAGATTGTTTTGGACAGCAGAGAAAATCTGCAGGTAACGGATGCGGTTGCAAACGGACAGGAGGTAGTTGCCAGTGTCCGGAGGGAAAAGCCGGATGTGATTTTGATGGATATCCGTATGCCGAAGATGGATGGTGTGCAGTGTACGAAGATTATCAAGGAACATTATCCACAGATCAAGATTATCATTCTGACAACGTTTGATGACGATGAGTTTGTCTACAATGCACTGAAATATGGGGCCAGCGGATATCTGCTCAAAGGAATTTCCATGGATGGCCTTGCCGCAGCCATTGAGACGGTCTACAGCGGTCAGGCGATGATCAATCCGGATATTGCAACCAAGGTGCTCAAGCTGTTTTCGAGAATGGCGCAGGCGGATTATTCGATTCAGATCAGTGAAAGTCAGGTGGCAGAGCTGACAAAAACGGAATGGAAGATCATTGAACAGGTGGAATGTGGCTCTTCCAATAAGGAAATCGCGGAAAAACTGAGCCTTTCGGAGGGAACGGTCAGAAATTATCTGAGCAATATTCTGAACAAGCTGGATTTGAGAGACAGAACGCAGCTGGCAATCTGGGCTGTTCAGTCTCAGGCTCATAAAAGATAGGCAGAAGAAAAATGAAGAAAAAAAGATGGATAGCAGGAAGTGTGTTGCTGGCCGCTGTTATCGTTATTTTGCTGGCGGCAGTGCTTACCTGTGGAAGAGAACCGGGTGTAACGCTGGAATTTGGAATGATCGCGGGAAGCAATTGGGATGTGGCCAACGCGGACAGCTGTGTGATCATTGACAAAGCCATCGAAAAGTTTGAGAAAAATAATCCTGGTGTAAAAGTGCATTATTACAGCGGAATTCCAAAAGACGATTATTCGGAATGGCTGACGCGGAAAATGCTCAAAGGAGAAATGCCGGATGTATTCATGACACTTTCCAATGATTTTGATAAGATGGTATCACTGGGAATGCTGGAAAATCTGGATGATCTGATACAGGCAGACACTACATTTGATTCTGAACGATATTTTTCTACAGCGCTTGCTTATGGAGAAAGAGAGGGACATCAGTACGCACTGCCGTTTGAGACGGTTCCCACGCTGATGTTTGTGAACAAAACACTGTTAAACAAAGAGGGATTTGCGGTGCCGGAAAATGACTGGACCTGGGATAATCTGACGCGCATTTGTGAACGTGTGACGAAGGACACCGATGGGGATGGTAAGATTGACCAGTTTGGAACATACAATTATGACTGGACGGAGGCCCTCTATTCGAATGGCGGGCAGTTGTTTGACGAAGACGGCAAAAAGTGCTATCTCAATTCCGCAAATGTGGCAGAAGCAGTGAAGTTTGTAGAAAGTCTGAATGCATTCAATGATGGGGAAAAAGTGACACAGGAAGATTTTGACGGTGGAAAAGTGGCGTTTATGCCTCTTTCGTTTGCGGAGTACCGTACATACAAATCGTATCCTTACAAAATAAAAAAATACATAAATTTTCAATGGGATTGTATCACGCTTCCGGCAGGACCAAATGGAAGTAATGTTTCTGAGGTGAACAGTCTTCTGATTGGAATCAGTGAAAAGAGCAGGCATAAGCAGCTTGCCTGGGAGTTTTTGAAAACATTGACTTATGATGAGGAAATTCAGTTAAATATTTTCCGCAATTCGCAGGGAGCATCTGTTTTGAAGACAGTGACCGGTTCAAAAGAGGCAGAAGAAATTTTGAAACGTGATACCGAGGAAGGCGATAAGATCATTGATAATGAGCTGTTGAGCAAAGTCATAGAAAACGGAATGGTAACACCGAGGTTTGCGCAGTATGAAGATGCGCTTGCCATGGCGGAGGGCGAGGTGCTGAAAATCTATGAAGATGAGAAAAATGTGGACAGTTCATTAAAAATCGCCAAAATCACACTGGAACATTTTTTGAGCCAGTAGGAAAAGAATATTATTTTTAAAGGAGGAACTAACCATGTTAGTATCAATGAGAAGAATTTTGGATTTGGCAGAGGCAAACAAACAGGCGATCGGTGCGTTTAATGTCTCAACGCTGGAGGGACTGATGGGAACACTGCAGGCGGCTGAGGAACTCAAACAGCCGGTGATTATACAGTTTGCCCAGGTGCATGAGTCTATTATTCCATTAGAAGTCATGGGACCGATCATGGTAGACATGGCGGAGAAAGCAAATGTGCCGGTATGTGTGCATCTGGATCACGGTGAAGATCTGGACTACATCAAAAAAGCTCTGGATCTTGGATTTACATCTGTGATGTACGACGGTTCTGCACTGGATTTTGAGAAAAATGTGGCAAATACCTGTATTGCTGTGGAAATGGCAGAAGAGTACGGTGCTTCCGTAGAGGCGGAGATTGGCTGTATGGGAAGAGAAGAATTCGGCAGCGTAGGTGCTGAGGGAGATGCTGTTGAGAGTATGTATACAGATCCGAATGAAGCAAAAGAATTTGTGGGAAGAACAGGCATTGATGCGCTGGCATGCTCTTTTGGAACGGTTCACGGTCTTTATCTGACAGAGCCAAAACTGGATTTCGATATCATCTCTGCAATTCGCGAAAAGGCACAGATTCCGATTGTTATGCATGGCGGTTCCGGTGTGAGTCCGGAAGATTTCCGTGAGTGCATCAAACGTGGTGTGCGCAAGATCAATTACTATACCTATGCAGCAAAAGCCGGCGGTGAGAATGTAAAGAAACACTGTGACGAGGCGGATGGAGTTGTTTACTTCCATGATGTTGCGGCATGGGGACGTGAGGCTATGAAGGCGGATGTTATGGCTGCGATGAAAGTATTTGCCGGCATGGAATAAATTGCCTGATTAAGTTTTGCATTTGCAGGTTTGGAAGAAAAATGTATTTGCCCTCGATTGGATTGTGTGATACAGTAAAATCATAAATTTAAGAGGAGGGAATCAAATGAATCTTGACAAGCTGTTTCACTTGAAGGAACACAACACAGATGTAAAAACGGAAGTGATTGCCGGTATCACCACCTTTATGACGATGGCGTATATTCTGGCAGTCAACCCCAATATTCTTGAGGCTTCCGGAATGGACAGAGGCGCTGTTTTCACAGCTACAGCCGTTGCGTCGTTTATTGCGACCTGCCTGATGGCATTGCTGTCGAACTACCCGTTTGTGCTCGCACCTGGAATGGGACTCAATGCGTATTTTGCCTACACCGTTGTACTGGGAATGGGGTATAGCTGGCAGCAGGCTCTTGCAGCGGTCTTTGTGGAAGGCCTGATTTTTATCGTGCTTTCTCTGACAAATGTGCGTGAGGAAATTTTTAATGCAATTCCGATGAATTTAAAGCATGCGGTATCAGCCGGTATTGGTTTGTTTATTGCTTTTATCGGTCTGCAGAATGCAAAGATTGTTGTGAATGATGATGCGACTTTGGTGAGTATGTTCTCATTCAAAAATTCAGTAGCGCAGGGGACTTTTACTTCAGAGGGAATTACGGTGCTTCTTGCTTTGCTGGGTGTGATCATTACTGCTGTTTTCATGGTGAAAAATATTAAGGGTGGTATTTTGTGGGGAATCCTGATCACATGGATTCTTGGAATCATCTGTCAGTTTGCCGGCCTTTATGTGCCGAATGCGGAGACTGGATTTTACAGTCTGCTTCCTGAGTTTTCAAACGGACTTTCTATTCCAAGCATGAGTTCTACATTTATGCAGGTAGACTTTTCCGGTGTGTTCAGTATGGACTTTTTGATGATTATGTTTGCATTTCTGTTTGTAGACATGTTTGATACACTCGGAACGCTGATTGGTGTGGCGTCTAAGGCAAATATGCTGGATGAGAATGGAAAGCTGCCTAAGATTCGAGGAGCCCTCATGGCAGATGCTGTCGGTACTTCGGTAGGAGCTCTTTGTGGTACTTCCACCGTTACGACTTTTGTGGAGAGTGCTTCCGGTGTGGCAGAAGGCGGACGTACCGGATTGACCGGAATCGTGGCTGCAATCCTGTTTGGATTATCTTTGTTTTTGTCACCGATTTTCCTGGCAATTCCATCTTTTGCAACAGCACCTGCACTGATTGTTGTAGGATTTTTGATGATTACGTCTGTGACAAAGATTAATCTTGAGGACTATTCCGAGGCGATTCCATCGTTTATCGCGATTATTGCAATGCCGTTTATGTACAGCATTTCAGAAGGTATCGCGATGGGAATTATTTCCTATGTAGTGATTAATCTTGTAACAGGAAAAGCAAAAGAGAAGAAGATCAGTGCACTGATGTATGTGCTGGCGGTCTTGTTTATACTGAAATACGTTTTATTATAAGCTTTTTATAGCGTATGTCGTGTATCCACACGTTGAAATGCATGTGGTATCATGTTTGCTCATTTATAAAAATAGAAAAAGCCGTCTGCGGATTTGTGGTCCACAGGCGGTTTTTCTTTGCTGCTTTACAGGGAAAAACATTGTAATTTCTGAATCAGTATGCTATTGTTGTTCATAGAAAAATAATAGAAAGAAGGTGAAGCTGTGGTTGAGTTGGATCAGTTTAAAACAATTTTAAATTCATACACAGAACCATTAGTGGAAGTGAGGGATTCACTTTGACTTGGCTAACAAGGAAAAGCGAATTCAGGAGTTAGAAAGAGAAATGGAGGCTCCCAATTTCTGGGATGATCCTCAGCGTTCCCAGCAGATGATGAAGGAGTTGAAATATCTGAAGGATGATATTGAGACGTACAATAAGCTGGAAACACAGAAAGAAGACATTGAAACTCTGATTGAGATGGGATATGAAGAGGAAGATCCGGAGCTGATTCCGGAAATTCAGGAGTCTCTGGATGAGTTTCAGAAGGAGTTTGAGAACATTCGTGTGAAAACACTGCTTTCCGGAGAGTACGATGAGAATAACGCCATCGTGACACTTCATGCGGGAGCAGGCGGAACGGAGGCCTGTGACTGGGCAAGCATGCTGTATCGCATGTACACCCGATGGGCAGAGGCAAAAGGATTTGAACTGGAGGTTCTGGATTATCTGGATGGAGACGAGGCTGGTATCAAGTCTGTTACTTTTGAAGTGCGGGGAGAAAACGCCTACGGTTATCTGAAATCAGAAAAAGGTGTGCACCGTCTTGTGCGCATTTCACCGTTTAATGCTGCCGGAAAACGCCAGACTTCTTTTGTGTCTTGTGATGTTATGCCTGACATTGAGAAAGATCTTGATATTGAGATCAATGACGAAGATATTCGAATCGACACATATCGCTCGAGCGGAGCCGGTGGTCAGCATATCAACAAGACCTCTTCGGCAATTCGAATCACTCATTATCCGACCGGTATCGTGGTACAGTGTCAGAATGAGCGTTCTCAGCACATGAACAAAGACAAAGCCATGCAGATGCTGAAAGCAAAACTGTATCTTCTGAAACAGCAGGAGAATGAGGAGAAGCTGTCAGGCATTCGTGGAGAAGTATCCGAAATTGGTTGGGGAAGCCAGATTCGTTCTTATGTTATGCAGCCATATACGATGGTCAAAGATCACAGAACGAATGAGGAATCCGGAAATGTAGATGCCGTTATGGATGGAAATATCGACCCATTTATCAATGCATATTTAAAATGGACGGCATTGTCGAAAAAAGACTTGCAGAATTCGCTTTAGTGTGCTAATATTCTTTCTGGAGAAAACAAATGTGTTTTCTGTACGAACAAGGGGAAAGATATGGACAAAGGTAACGAAAAGAAAAAGTATTATGTAGTACGGGAAAAAGCGGTTCCGGAAGTACTGATCAAAGTGGTGGAGGCTAAGAAGCTTCTCGATTCCGGCAGAGTGGAGACTGTGCAGGAGGCCACGGACAGAGTAGGAATCAGCCGCAGTTCTTTTTATAAATATAAAGATGATATTTTTCCGTTTCATGAAGAAGCGAAGGGAAAGACGATCACTTTTATTATACAGATGGATGACGAACCAGGGCTGTTGTCCGATGTATTGAAGACAATCGCCTGTTTTCACGGAAACATTCTGACGATACACCAAAGTATTCCCATCAACGGAGTGGCAACGCTGACGCTAAGTGTTGATATCCTTCCGGGTACAGGAGATGCAGCCGCTATGGTGGAACACATCGAGCGTGCAGAGGGAATACATTATTTAAAAATACTAGGCAGGGAGTAAAAGGTATGATTAATATTGCTGTAATGGGATATGGTACTGTTGGAAGTGGTGTGGTAGAGGTTATCAATACCAACCATGACAGTATTAACAAACGTGTTGGGGAAGAAATCAATATTAAATATGTTCTGGATTTGAGAGAATTTCCAGGAGATCCGGCAGAGCATCTGATCATTCATGATTTTGAGCAGATTGTCAATGATCCGGAAGTGAAAATTGTAGTTGAGACAATGGGAGGGCTGGAACCGGCTCACACATTTGTCAAACGCTGTCTGGAAGCAGGAAAGAGCGTGGCAACATCCAACAAAGCGCTGGTAGCCAAGTTTGGTGTGGAACTGATGGAAATTGCAAAAGCAAAGAACATCAATTTCCTGTTTGAGGCAAGCTGCGGAGGCGGTATTCCGATCATTCGTCCGCTGAATTCCTCTCTGACAGCAGATGAGATTGACGAGATCACAGGAATCCTCAACGGAACGACAAACTACATGATGACAAAGATGAGCATGGAAGGTGCGGACTTTGACGAAGTATTGAAGGATGCACAGGCAAAAGGATATGCAGAGGCAGATCCGACTGCGGATATTGAGGGTTACGACGCATGCCGTAAGATCGCAATTCTGTCCACACTTGCATTTGGTCAGTTTGTAGATTTTGAAGAAGTATACACAGAGGGAATCACGAAGATTACGGCTGTTGATATGGAATATGCCAAAAAGATGGGCAAGACCATCAAACTGCTGGGAACAAGCAGAAAAGTAGACAATGGTTTTTACGCAATGGTGGCACCATTTTTGGTTGGACCGGAAAGTCCTTTGTACAGCGTCAACGATGTATTTAATGCAATTTTTGTGCATGGAAATGTTCTTGGAGATGCTATGTTCTATGGAAGCGGAGCCGGCAAACTTCTGACTGCAAGTGCGGTTGTGGGAGATGTTGTGGACGCTGCAAGACATATGCATTGTACCATTATGAATAACTGGAGCAGCGGCAAACTGGAACTTCTGCCTACAGACGATGTGGAAGGCAGATTCTTTGTGCGTGTAAAGGGAAGCAGCCAGGAGGAGGCAAAAGCCGCTTTCGGAGACTGTGACGTGATCACACTTGAAGCACATCCGGAAGAATTTGCTGTTGTGACACCGGTGATGACAGAGGCTGTTTACAAAGAAAAAGCAGGTAAGCTGGGCGACAGCATTCTTGGAATGATTCGTGTAAAACAGTAGGAGGCACTCATGAAATACGTAGTTGTATTAGGAGATGGAATGGCAGACAGACCCATTCCTGAATTGGATGGCAAAACTCCGTTGGAGTATGCAAACACACCTGAGATGGATTTACTGGCAGCAGAGTCCGAGATCGGACTGGTGCATACCATTCCTCAGGGAATGAATCCGGGAAGTGATACAGCGAATCTGTCTGTGCTTGGATACAATCCAAGACAGTATTATACAGGACGTTCTCCGTTGGAGGCATTGAGCATTGGTGTAGATATGAAGCCTACCGATGTGGCTTTTCGCTGCAACATTGTCACTCTGACTGAGGAGGATGTTCCTTATGAGGAACAGAGAATCATCGACCACAGTTCTGACGAGATCAGTACAGAAGATGCGGCCATTCTGTTTCGCGATGTAGTAAAAGAACTGCAAAATGAAAGCTATCAGTTTTATGTGGGAACGAGCTATCGCCATTGCCTGATCTGGGCAAACGGTAAGGTGGTCGAACTGACACCGCCGCACGATGTGCTGACACAGGTGATTGGTCAGTATCTTCCAAAAGATGAACAGCTTTTGTATATGCAGAAAAGAAGTTATGAAATTTTGAAAAATCATCCGCTCAACCAGGAGCGCAAGGCGAAGGGACTCCATCCTGCCAACAGCTTCTGGTTCTGGGGCGCAGGTACAAGACCGGCGCTGTCTTCTTTCGAGGAGGCTCATCATAAAAAAGGCAAGATGATTTCCGCCGTCGATCTTTTGAAAGGAATTGCTGTGGGAGCCGGAATGGATAATGCCGTTGTAGAAGGTGCAAATGGCGGTCTGAACACCAATTATGAGGGCAAGGCACAGGCTGCTGTGGATGCACTGACAAAAGAAGACTATGATTTTGCATATATTCATGTGGAGGCTCCGGATGAAATGGGACATCAGGGAAGCGTCGAGAAGAAGATTCAGGCGATTGAAAATCTGGATCAGAAAGTGATCCGTTTGGTGAAAGAAAAACTGGACGCTGCAGGTGAGCAGTACCGTATGCTCGTTCTTCCGGATCATCCGACGCCGATCGAAGTGCGTACACATACGGGAGATCCTGTTCCGTATCTGCTTTACGACAGCACAAAACCGCAAACACATGACTGGAAATACAACGAAGCCGAGGCGAAAGCCAGCGGCAACGATATGGCTTGCGGATGGGATATGATGAAATACTTATTCCAGGAATCATAAAAACGTACACTTGAGGAGGAAATTATGTTAATCGTAAAGAAATTCGGTGGTACATCGGTTGCCAACAAAGAAAGAATTTTTAATGTAGCAAACAGATGTATCGAAGAGTACAAAAAAGGAAATGATGTAGTGGTTGTACTTTCTGCTATGGGTAAGTATACAGATGAACTGATTACTATGGCAAAAGACATCAACGAGAAACCGCCAAAGAGAGAGATGGACATGCTGTTTACTATCGGTGAGCAGATGTCCGTAGCATTGATGGCAATGGCAATGAACAAGCTTGGCGTTCCGGCTGTTTCTCTGAATGCGTTTCAGGTAGCTATGCATACGACAAGTGCTTACGGAAATGCACGTCTGAAAAGAATTGATACAGAGCGTATCCGCAGAGAACTGGAGAGCAAAAAAATCGTCATCGTTACCGGTTTCCAGGGAATCAACAAATTTGATGATTACACCACACTTGGACGCGGCGGTTCTGATACAACAGCAGTGGCTCTTGCAGCAGCACTTCACGCAGATGCCTGCGAGATTTATACAGACGTAGACGGTGTTTACACAGCTGACCCGCGTAAAGTGCCGACAGCAAGAAAATTAAAAGAAATTACTTACGATGAGATGTTGGATCTGGCAACGCTCGGTGCAGGTGTGCTTCATAACCGTTCAGTTGAGATGGCGAAAAAATACGGCGTACCGTTGGTAGTACGTTCAAGTTTAAATAATGAAGAAGGAACAGTAGTCAAGGAGGATGTACAAGTGGAAAGAATGCTGATTAGTGGAGTTGCAGTAGATAAAGATGCAGATAGAATTGCAGTGATTGGATTAAAGGATGAGCCGGGAATTGCCTTCAAGGTATTTGACACTCTGGCAAAGAAAAATATCAACGTAGATGTAATCCTGCAGTCTATCGGACGTGACGGCACAAAGGACATCTCCTTTACCGTAAATGACAACGATCTGGACGATGCAGTTGCAGCACTGGAGGCGAACAAGGCAAGATTAACGTTCCAGAAAATTGAAGCAAACAAAGAGGTTGCCAAATTGTCAATCGTTGGTGCTGGTATGATGAGCAATCCTGGTGTGGCTGCCAAGATGTTTGAGACTCTTTACAATGAGAATGTAAACATTAACATGATCTCTACTTCTGAGATTCGTGTAACAGTTCTGATCAATGAAAAAGATGCAGAGCGTGCAATGAATGCGGTTCATGAGGCATTTGGATTATCTGATTAATAAAAAAATTTTTTGTTGTATTCCCAACAGACAAACTGGACAGTCTTTTTTATAATTATGATTTAGGTGTCAAAACCTTGATTACGGATTGTTTTGTGCTGCGCACTTCCACAATCCTGCCACGCATTCGCAATCTATGGGGACCCCGCCCCACTTCTTGCTCATGTGTGGGCGTGTCAATAAGGTATCTCTCCACTTACATGCAAGCATGACGTGGAAAATACCTTTTGACACTGTAATCATAATTATTTTAATACACACGAAAACGTTGTAACAAGTGATTAAGGAGAAGATTATGGATCAGAAAACAATGGATATCATTAAAAGTACAGTGCCGGTATTGCGCGAGCGTGGAGTTGAGATCACTACGCACTTTTACCAGAGAATGTTCGAGAAAAATCCAGAAGTAGCACCAATGTTTGATATGGCACGCCAGAGAAATGGAGAGCAGCCAAAAGCACTGGCTATGGCAGTTCTGGGTGCGGCAGAAAATATTGAGAATTTATCTGCTATTATGCCTTTGGTAAAAACAATAGGTGCGCGTCATGTGGCTGCCGGAGTAAAGCCGGAACACTATCCGATTATTGGAGCAAATCTGCTGGCTGCTATCAAAGAAGTGTTGGGCGATGCGGCTACAGAGGAAGTGTTGAAAGCCTGGGAAGAAGCTTATGGCATATTGGCAGAAATTTTCAGCTCAGAGGAAGCAAAAATGTACGAAGCCCAGAAATAAAAGTTCGTATCTGTTCAGTACCCTCACAGATACGAGCCAAAATCCCATCATCTTTGATGATGGGATTTTGGCTTGTATGTCTCGGGATTTTCATGCAAAATGCATGAAAACACCTCGCGGGATATTACCTGCTGAACAGTTACAGAAGTTCTATATAAAAACAGGTCTGTGTTTGCAGGCCTGTTTTTTTACGAGATAGCTGCATAAGAGCGATAAGCAGCGGCTTTGTCAGGAAATCGGAATCCAAAGATTGCGGACAATCCAGTTGGCAAGGACGAGAAAAAGTCCGAAATAGAGATAACCGTTTCTGTACTTCATGCCGATGCAAAGCTTCCCTTTGGAAACTCTCTCGATGGTCTGCGACAGCATAAACCAGCCGAAAAGAATTCCGCAGTAGGGGACAAAGGGATGATAGTAAAATGCGCGCAGCCAGTGACCGTGCAGAAAATTCCAGACGGCTCTTGTGCCGCCGCAGCCAGGGCAGTAAATCCCGGTCGTGCTATACAACAGACAGGGAAGGGATAAAAATCCTGTAAAATGCACGATGATGAGACAGACAGATGCAAAGGCAAGGAGCATCCAACCGAGTCGGTAAAGTGTACGTTCCATATAAAACCACCTCAGAGTTCACATTATTTCCATTCATTTTAACATAGAAGTGTGATATAATCGAGTTCAGAACATAAGAAAAGAGGTTCATTATTTATGAAAAGAAAAATATCAGAATTAAAGGCACTGGCCAGAAAATCCCTGGACGGGTACTATGCACTTCTGGCGGGAGCACTGGTGCTGATTAGTTTCCTGTCTGGCATTGGCGGTGCCCTGTCAGTGATGCTGTTTCAGGGAAACAGTATGTTTAATCTGGTTATGAGTCAGATCTTTTCGCTGATTATTTCAGTGGTTATGTCCGTGTTTTCTGCCGGTGTTTACTACATGTTTTTGAATGTAAGCAGAGGAAAGAAAACTTCCATGCAGGATGTCACGTATCTGTTTTATCATCATCCGGATCGAATCATTGTGGTAAGTTTGATTGTAACGGTTGTGCAGTACCTTTTGATGCTTCCGTCTATGATTATGAATTATCGTATGGATGTTAGTGCAAATTTGCTGGAAGTGCTCCAACAGAGTCTTCTGGTTTCTCTGGTTATGTTTGTGGGAATCGTTGTTGCACAGCTTGTGACGATGCCGATTGCATTTGGCTACTATCTGTTGATTGACGATGTGGAGATGAACGCGACAGATGCTTTGAAAAAAAGTATGCAGATGATGAAAGGCAATTATGGACGATACATTTATATGCAGTTGAGTTTTCTCGGTTTGATGATCCTTGGCGTGTTGACTTTATATGTGGGATTTATCTGGATCATGCCGTATATGCAGATGACAGAGATTGAATTTTACAGAGAAATCCTGGGAGAACTCGATGAGAGTGAAAAGACAACAACATCATTTGAAGAGAACTGGCAGGCAGATACCTGCAATGCGGAGGGCTGATAGAAAAGATGGATATTATTCAAGGATTAACACAGGAACTTCAGGTGAAAAAATGGCAGGTGGAAGCTGCCGTAAAATTAATTGATGAGGGAAATACCATTCCTTTTATTTCCAGATATCGAAAGGAAGCGACCGGATCTTTAAATGACGAACAGCTCAGACAGCTGCACGAGCGTTTGACGTATCTTCGCAATCTGGAAGACAAAAAAGCACAGGTGCTGTCGAGCATTGAGGAGCAGGGCAAGTTAACGCCGGAATTGAAGGCGCAGATTGAGGCGGCCGAGACACTGGTAGTTGTGGAGGATTTGTATCGTCCGTATCGTCCAAAGAGACGTACAAGAGCAACGATTGCGAAAGAAAAGGGACTGGAGCCTCTGGCAAATCTCATCATGTTGCAGATGACAAAAAAGACGCTGGAAGAGGAGGCACAGGCCTTTATCAATCCGGAGAAAGAAGTAAACACGGCTGACGATGCGATTGCGGGTGCGAAAGATATTATCGCAGAGTATATTTCTGATGAGGCAGATTACCGCATTTATATTCGTGATCTGACGATGAAAAAAGGAAAAATCGTTTCTTCTGCCAAAGACAAGGAAGCGCAGTCTGTCTATGAAATGTACTATGAATTTGAGGAAGCGATTGCAAAAATTGCAGGACATCGCGTGCTGGCGTTGAATCGCGGAGAGAAAGAAAAGATTTTGACGGTAAAAATTGCAGCTCCTGAGGAAGATATTCTCCGTTATCTGGAGAAAAAAGTGATCACCCGCAAAAATCCGGCAACAGAGGCTGTTTTGAAGGAAGTTGTGGATGACAGCTATCATCGTTTGATTGCACCAGCGATTGAGCGTGAGATTCGAAGCGACCTGACAGAAAAGGCAGAAGACGGAGCCATCAAAGTTTTTGGAAAGAACCTGGAGCAGCTTCTGATGCAGCCTCCAATTAGCGGGCAGGTGGTACTTGGATGGGATCCGGCTTTTCGAACCGGCTGTAAACTGGCAGTTGTCGATCAGACGGGAAAAGTGCTCGATACTTGTGTGATTTATCCGACTGCACCGACAACCGAAGCAAAAATTAAGGCTGCGAAAGACACTTTAAAAAAATTAATCAAAAAATATAACATTACCCTGTTCTCAGTCGGAAATGGAACAGCTTCCAGAGAATCGGAGCAGATTATCGTAGAACTGTTCAAAGAAATCCCGGAGCATGTGCAGTATGTGATTACCAACGAGGCGGGAGCGTCGGTATATTCTGCGAGCAAGCTGGCAACGGAAGAATTCCCGAATTTTGATGTGGGACAGAGAAGTGCCGCATCGATTGCGAGACGTCTGCAGGATCCTCTGGCAGAGCTGGTAAAAATTGATCCAAAATCCATCGGTGTTGGTCAGTATCAGCACGACATGAACCAGAAAAAACTTGGAGAGGCTCTGACTGGTGTTGTGGAAGATTGTGTAAATAAAGTTGGCGTGGATTTGAATACGGCATCTGCATCCCTGCTGGAGTATATTTCCGGAATCAGCAAGGCAATCGCCAAAAATATCGTGACTTACCGCGAGGAGAATGGAAGCTTCCAGAGCCGCAGAGAATTGTTGAAAGTACCGAAGCTTGGACCAAAAGCGTTTGAACAATGTGCAGGCTTTATGCGTATCACAGGCGGCAAAAATCCGCTCGATGCGACGAGTGTTCATCCAGAAAGCTACGAGGCAGCGACAAAACTCCTGGAGAAGCTGGGGCACAGCACACAGGAGATTGCGCAGAAAAAGTTATCCGGTATTTCCAAAGAAGTGAAGGACTATAAAAAACTTACCGAAGAACTGGAAATCGGAGAGCTGACACTTCGAGATATTGTAAAGGAGCTGGAAAAACCTGCGAGAGATCCACGTGATGAGATGCCAAAGCCGGTGCTTCGTACCGATGTCCTTGATATGAAAGACTTAAAAGAAGGCATGATCTTAAAAGGCACCGTCCGAAATGTGATTGACTTTGGGGCTTTTGTGGATATCGGTGTCCATCAGGACGGACTTGTCCACATTTCACAGCTTTCCGATAAAAAATTTGTAAAACATCCACTGGATGTGGTCAGTGTGGGAGATGTTGTGGAAGTGAAAGTCTTAAGCGTCGATCAGAAGAAAAAAAGAATTTCACTCACGATGAAGGGCATCAAGTAAGGAGGAAACTTTTATGGA
>JALFVM010000179.1 GCA_022787145.1 Lachnospiraceae bacterium
CTGCGGAAGTCAGAGAGACCGGCGAGGGCGGCCTGGCTGCCACGACAGAAGGAAAGGAAATCGCAGCCAGACTGCAGAGTAATTCTTAAGATTTGCTTATTCAAAGGTAATAGCAATCGAGCAGATTTCGGCCTTGGTTCCTACACGCATAAATGGACCGAAGACGCCGACTCCGGAAGTGACGATGTTGTGCATCTGACCTTTTTTCAGGTAACCTGCGGAATTTTCCCAGATCAGATGGGTGGTCAGGTTGCCGGGGAAGGTCTGCCCGTCATGGGTGTGGCCGCACAGGTCGACATCGACCCCGGCGTCAGCGAGTTCCTGCAGTTCGCGTGGCTCATGATCAAGGACAATCACCGGTTTGCTCAAATCCATGACGGAAGTCAGCTCTTGTGGCGTTTTTCGCGTTGTGATTCCTCTTCCGGGTCGTTCGTAATCCGGTCTTCCATATAGATAGAAGCTATCATCAATCAGTACGTAATCGTCTTGCAGCAATTGAATATTTGCTTTTTTCAGAAATTCATCCATGCGGATATCACTGACTTTTTTGCTGCTTTTGCCGCCAAAGGTAAAACCGGCGAGAATTTTTTCATTAATATCGTGATTTCCGTAACAGGCATAGACGCCATAGCGGCTGTGGATGCCGCGGAGAAGGGAAATGAGTTCCTCCGGATTTTCCAGAGCCTCGTATTCGTTGTCAAAAATATCTCCGGCAATGACGACGAGATCCGGATGTTCTGTGTTGATGTTGGCCACCATCTGGCGTATATGGGAACTGCCGATGTTGTAGCCCATGTGCAGATCTGCAATCAGAACGATTTGAAGAGATTTCATTGCCGGAACTTCTTTGGCTACATGGATAGTATAGTTGATCGTATGTATGATCCGGGCATTGACCATGCCCCATGTGCTCATTCCGGCAATCAGTAATATGCCTGTTCCGCCCAGTAACAGCGCTGATTTTCGGGATTTCTTCCTGCTGTGTTTTAAAAGCAGCAGAACAATTTCTGCGGAAGGAACGACTAAGAGGGTGTGAAGTAAAATACCCAGAGAGTAATTTCCGATCAGCGTTAAATTGCGTTTTGACTGACTTTTCGGATAGAGAAATCCAATCAGGACAGAGACTGCGAAAAAAGCGTATACGATGGCTGTCGGTATGCGCACTCGTTTCCATTTCAGTTTTTCATGGCAGAGTCCGAGCCAGCGAAAGAAGCGCCAGATCAGATAAATGTTAACAAGGATATACAGTGGTGCCAGAAAAATTGCAATCATAATCGATCGCCTGCCTTTTTATAGGATTTCCAATCTGCGGCAGCTGTCCCGTTCGATCAAAGTGTGAGGCACAATGATCTTAGTTGCCATGAGATTTGGATTTTCAATGTGATTGATGACCTGTGAAGCGGCTTCGATGCCAAGCTGGAAGGAATTTACATCAATCGAGGTCAGCTGTGGCGAGGTCAGTCGCGCAAACAGCGAGTTGTTGAAGGACAGGATCGAGATGTCCTTCGGGATGGAAAGTCCATGCTGCATACATACCCGCTCTAAAGAAACAGCCAGAATGTCATCGCTGACGATGATGGCTGTCGGGCGTTCTTCGAGCTCCAGAAGTTCATGAAGCGGCTGGCTGCAGTCGACAGAGGCATCGGTGAGCTCAATACAATAACGGGAATCGGCGGGCAAATTGTGTTTTAATAAGGTAAGCTGATAGCCGGATTTTCTGTCTGCGGAAAACAGAAGGGAACTGTCACTTCCGAGGTAGGCAATTCGTCTGTGGCCGAGCGAGTACAGATATTCAGCGGCTTCCTGACCGGCCAGGAGATTGTCGTTGTCCACATAGATGGTCTGGTTTGCGAACTGTTGTGCCTTTCCAATCAGCACATACAACAGTCCTTCATTATACAGATAATCAATGATGGCGTCATCCTGCTTGGAATACAGAACAACGAAGCCGTCAATCTGTCCGTTTTTTATCAGGGTGTCGATGGTGCTGAGGATTTCTTCGTCATGCTGCCCGGTAAGAATGGTGCTGATAGCATGATGCGTATTGCAGAATTGGCTGATTCCTCGGATTGCCTCCAGATAGAAGGGATTTTCATAAGTCTCCCGCGGTGATGGCGGAAGGATGATGCCGATATTTTTTAAAATTTGTGCGGTCTGACTGCTGGTCTGAAAATTGGGCTCATATCCAAGTTCCGTCATGGCACGACGCACCTTTTCTTTTGTTTCCTTGCTGATGGATGGATGGTCTTTGCAGGTTCTCGAAACAGTGGAGGGGGAGACTCCTGCAAGAGCTGCTACATCTTTGATTGTAACTCCCATAGTTGCACACTCATTTCTGAAAATTTTGATTTTATTTTCGTAATATATTTTTCTACATTAATTTTATAAAAGAATAAAACAAATGTCAACGAAAGAAAGGGAAGATTTCTATGTTTTGTTGTGGTAAAAGTATACAAAACAAGGCGCGAAAAATTGGTGAAAAGGTAGAAAATACCAAATGGAATGCAAAACAACTTGCAATCTTTATGCAAAAGAGATATATTTATTGCATAAAGATTGCGTAACAAATATATGAAAATTGCGTAAAATAAAATGTGTGTTGCATAAAAAATGAAGGGGGATTTGTATGAGTAGTACAAAAGAAAAAAACAAGGTTCTTTCCGTTATTGCTCCATTGTCCGGCAAAGTAGTTGCATTGGAGCAGGTTCCAGATCCGGTATTTGCGGAAAAGGCACTGGGAGAAGGTGCGGCGATTATTCCGGAAAGCGGAAAAATTTACAGTCCGGTTGACGGAGAGGTTGCATCTGTTGCGGCAACTCAGCACGCCTTTGGATTCAGTTCCACAGATGGACTGGATGTTCTGGTTCATGCGGTGGTTCTTGGGCGAAGGAACGTGCCGGCGGCGCATTTGCAGCAGTCATTGCGTTTATATTGATTAACCGTATTACAGGTGCTGTATTCGGTGTGACGGCAGACATGCTGAATGACTCGAGTGCAGTTGTACATAGCTTTTTTGGTCAGGAAATGGAGGTTGCAAATTACTTCACTTCGATTCTTGGCTCACCGGCATTGAACATGGGTGTGTTTGTCGGTATTATAGCCGGTTTTGTGGGCGGCGTTGTATACAATAAGTACTACAATTTCCGTAAATTGCCGGATGCATTGTCTTTCTTTAACGGAAAACGTTTTGTACCATTGGCAGTCATCGCTTATTCCGTAGTAATTTCACTGGTAATGTCTATAATCTGGCCGATTGTTCAGGCAGGTATCAATGCGTTTGGTGTGTGGATTGCGAACTCTTCTTCCACTTCACCGGTACTGGCTCCGTTTATTTATGGAACCCTGGAGCGTCTGCTGCTTCCGTTTGGACTGCATCATATGCTGACAATTCCGATGAATTATACTGCTTTTGGCGGAACTTATACAATTCAGACCGGTATCACAGCAGGTTCTCAGGTGTTTGGACAGGATCCGTTGTGGCTGGCATGGGTAACAGACTTAATTAACTTTAAAAATGCAGGTGATATGGCTGCTTACCAGAACCTGCTGACAACCGTAACTCCTGCACGTTTTAAGGTTGGTCAGATGATTGGTGCGACTGGTCTTCTCCTTGGTATTGCACTGGCAATGTATCGCCGTGTGGACAAGGACAAAATGAAAAATTACCGTTCCATGTTTATTTCCACAGCCCTCGCAGTATTTCTGACAGGTGTTACAGAGCCTCTGGAATTTATGTTTATGTTTTGTGCATTGCCATTATATGTGGTTTATGCAGTTCTTCAGGGACTTGCATTCGCTATGGCAGGTATCATCGATCTGCGTCTGCACTCTTTTGGTAATCTGGAATTCCTTACTCGTGTTCCAATGTCATTGAAAGCCGGACTGGAAGGCAGAGGGTGCTCTTGGTTTAGTAAAGAAGGATAACGGTATTCAGGCTATTTACGGACCGAAAGCAGATGTATTGAAATCAGATATCAACGATATTTTATAAGAAGTGAAGATATGAAATTATTGACTT
>JALFVM010000090.1 GCA_022787145.1 Lachnospiraceae bacterium
CTGCAGTAACCTGAGTAAGGTGAATTATCCAAAGAGTCTGAACAGTACAGGAGAAGGAATCTTTAATGGAGACAGTAAACTAAAGAGTATCATCGTACCGGAAGGAGTAGAGACCATTCCGGACAGTGCTTTTAAGAACTGCAGCAATTTTGCAGAGATTCGTCTGCCGGAGACTCTGAAGACAATCAACGGAGGCGCCCTTGAGGGATGTACCGGTCTGACAGAACTTGAACTGCCAGAAGGTCTGACATCGATAGGAAACTGGGGAATGTACAACTGTACCGGTCTGACAGAGCTTGAACTGCCGGATGGAATAACGAATCTTGGAAGGTACAGTCTTGCAAACTGCAGTAACCTGAGTAAGGTGAATTATCCAAAGAGTCTGAATAGTACAGGAGAAGGGATCTTTAATGGAGACAGTAAACTAAAGAGTATCACCGTACCGGAAGGCGTAGAAACGCTTCCAAATAATGCTTTTAAAAGCTGCAATAAACTTAGATATATTTATTTACCAGATACATTAGCAATTATAGGGGATAGTGCGTTTGAAGGATGTATAGGACTTCCATCGATAACTCTCCCAGATAGTGTTCATACAATTGGGGCATATGCTTTCTATGGATGTATGGGATTTATTAATACAGCGATATCTAATGGAGTGGAAACAGTAGGAAGATATGCATATGCAAATTGTTCGAATTTAACAAAGGTATATGTATCAAAACATGTATCTAAAATGGACAAAACATCCTTTGCTCAATCGTCAAAAATTACATTCTACTGTGATTATTACTCGTATGCTACAATATATGCGATTGAGAATAATATCCCATTTAGCGCAACGGGTATTTTTGCAGATCATCCAGATTATGTACTTAATCGCACTGTTACGAGCTATTATGGCGATTTTAATAGTATGACAGCAAATGGATATGTTGCAATGACTGTAAAATATGATATTAAAGATTCCTGGAAGAGTGATGTCTCTGACATGAAGGTGAATATAAAATTGCCTTCAAACACAGAGTTGGATGAATCTACGTTAAAAGTGGATGGAGTATTATGTACAAACTATAATTATGATGACGATAGGGCATTATCTATTCCGGTAATAAATACATCTGGTACAATAAAATATAGCGTGAAAATTACGAAACAAGCAGATACTACAAGCTATGCAACGTTATCGTTCAAGAAAAACGGAATATCCAGTATGGAAATTATTGGTATTGTTAATGAAGAAGTCAGTATATTTACAATTGATGTTCCTGACATCATATCTGATGAAACATTTCAGGTATCAGGTATGGCACCAGCATCTGGCAAGATTACTTTGAAAGTTGGTAATAAGGAACATAAAATGGTTACTGCATCTAAAGCGGGAATTTGGAGTACAACTTTAAAACTGGATAATCCGGTGGATTATGCAACTTATACGATAATCGCTGTGTGCTCTTCAATGAATGGGCAGACATCAGAAACGAAGACTGCTTCAGTCACATACCATGAAGGTGAACCATCATTAAATTCACTTAAAATGTATTATAACGAACATGATATTACTAAGGTATATGATTTGGCTGACACAAATGGAATTACTCCGTTGGTATATTATTTGCCAGGTACAAAATTTGTATTTGAAGCTAATTTTGATAATGCCGACCAAATTGATGAATTGTATATTACAAGTACTCGTAACAATGAAACAAAATATTTAAAAGCAACTTATGATCAGAAGAAAGAAGCATTTGTAACAGACGGCTATTTTGATGAATCCAATCATAATTATATTCCAGGAGTGATAAGCTATGAATATAGTAAACCAGCTCCGACAGTTACCGTAGGACAATCGGTTGATTGGGATGATATGATAAATAAGCTTCCTGAAAGTGCAGTTGATAATGTAAATGTAAAAAAACATACAGGTACAGAGTATGAAGCAACAATAGATCTTTCTGCTTTTGGAGATGGTCTTAAAGATGTTGCTGTTGATGCAAGTATTAGTATTTTGGATGCAAAAGCAGGAACAGATTTAGGTGTTTGGAAAGGTTTACTGGATGAAAATGATAAGATATTATCATATATGTTGCCAGGCTATGATGATGAAAAATATATTTGTAATTTGGATTATACGGATGAAGGAACATGGCTGATGCTTGTTAAAGATGTTACCGGGAATAAATATATTGGGTTGGCATTAGATACTGCAATGGATCAGACAGAAGATTTAGATGCTTATTGGACTTTATCGAATATATCTTCGACATTATCTACCGTTAATAAATCTGCATCATTGCTTTATAAAAATTATCAGATAGAGCAGGATATGGATAAATTAAGAAAAGAAGTTATGTCATCTGGCCATTACTCTTCTTCGGCAGAATTAAATAAAGCATTAAAGTTGGTTGATGATTTGGAAAATGATCAGAAGATGTTTTTAATTATGACAACAATTTTGCCGCTGATTCTTGCAGCACCTGTCACAGTCGGAGCAACTATGTCAGCAGCTCCCATGATATTATTTACTGCAATGTTAGGAGCAATTACAGCATCGTCTACTGTTTTTTGGAGTATTCGTAAAGCCAATATAAAGGGGGAAAAATACAAGTCTAAATTTGTTATTGATCCAAGTGGTTATGTATATGATACAACAACGGGAGAAAGATTAGACAATGTAACTGTAACAGCATACTGCATTGAGTATGATGAAAGCGATGATTTTTGGAATCGTACACCGTCAGAAAATGAGTTTGGTTCTGTTTGGAATGCTTCTGAATATAACCAGCAAAATCCACTTTTAACAAATGAAGATGGAAAATATGCCTGGGATGTTCCGGAAGGATGGTGGAGAGTTAAGTATGAAAAAGATGGATATGAAACAGCGTGGAGTTCATGGATGACGGTACCTCCACTCCAAACAGAAGTTAATATTGGGTTAAAGCCAAAGAAAGTGGAAGTGGTTGAGCATATCTGGGATGAAGGTACGGTTCAAATCAAACCAACCTGTGTTGCGACTGGAATTATTAGTTATGAATGTAAGGAATGTCATGTGAAAAAAACAGAAATTCTTCCAATCGATATTGATAATCACAATGAAGTGACAGATAAGGCTGTTGCTGTAACCTGTACTTCAAATGGTAAAACAGAGGGAAGTCATTGTTTGGATTGTGGAAAAGTTATTGTTGGACAAACTGTTATTCCAGCGCGAGGCCATCTGTATAAAACGACTACTACGAAAGCAACAACAAAAAAGAATGGCTCTGTAGTTAAAAAATGTACTGTATGTGGTGATGTTGCATCCTGCAAAACCATTTACTATCCAAAGACGATTACGTTGTCTAAAACCAGTTTTGTGTATTCTGGTAAGGTTCAGAGGCCGACAGTTTCAGTGAAGGGTTCAAATGGAAAGACAATTACTTCGTCAAATTATACAGTAACGTATTCCAGTGGCTGTAAAAATGTAGGAAAGTATACGGTTAAGCTTACATTGAAAGGTTACTACAGCGGAAGTATTTCAAAGACTTACACGATTATTCCGAAAGGTACAGCAATTTCTGGATTGACTGCACAGACAGGTGGATTTGCTGTCAAATGGAAGAAGCAGTCGACGCAGACGACCGGATATCAGATTCAGTATTCAACGAGTGGAAAGTTTACATCTGCGAAGACAGTAACAGTGTCGAAGAATTCTACGGTATCCAAGACAATCAGTAAGCTCTCGCGGAAAAGAAAATATTATGTAAGAATTCGCACCTATAAAACAATTAACAGGACAAATTATTATTCTGCGTGGTCATCCGCAAAATCGGTTACTACGAAAAAGTAAATTTTAATCGTATATGAAATTATACTGTGCAAGATAATATCTGCTTATAAAGGGATAAGATTATGGCGTGAAGGGGCTGGCTGTTTGATCAGGCAGCTCCTTTTCCATATGTGTTACTTCGGAACATCTCGTCACTCCATGGCATCAGCTGTTTTATGCCTGCGGGCTCATTTTTATAGCCTGGCATATACAGCCTGTATTCCCGGAACACATCCGATGCCTTGTTATGTGTTCCGGGAATGCAGGTTATAGGTGGTGAGAGGAATCGGCTTTTTGTTTGTTGCAAATCAATTATCATGGTTGTAGAATTTTTTTATCCAATCAGAACTTCTTTCCCATGGAAAGCAAATCCATAGCTTTGGATTCGCTCCTTCGGAATTCCTCTTGCTATCAGCTGTGCAGCATACTGTTTTTTTTCGATTTGATGAAGTGCGCTCTGCACGGTATCTTTGAGAGATTCTTCATCTTCGGAATCATGCACCTTAAATTCCAGAATGATTGCATTATCTTCTGAATTTTTCGGTTCCAGTATGACATCATACCTTCCAAATCCACTTTCCCGATTCGAGGTAATGACATACCGATTCTGCAAATCCACAATAAGTCCGAGCATAAATCCATGATAAAAACGCTCCGGTTCTTCATACGATGGATTTTTTCCAGTATCAAAATAACTGAATGTGTGCAGCGCCACCTGATTCATATATACATTCATTGCTTTTCGATCACCGGCAAGCAGTGCCTTGATAAATGCATTGCGAGGAACCTTTGCTCTCGAAAACCATCTTCTCACCATTCCCTCAAACATCCTTTGCACTTCATAATTCGTAAGAGCCAGTTCATACATCTGTTCTTCTCCAGGTGCTAAGAATTCCAGATCATCATAAGAAAGAATCTTGAGGTAACCACTGGCCACCAAAAGATTCCAGATTCCTTCTTCGTTATCATCCAACTGATTGTAAACGATCTGTTCCTCAACGGAAGTCTGTATGGTTCCACCACGCAGCAATATCTCAAATTTTTCTTTTATATCACCGCTTCCTTCCTGAATCAGTTTGCTCACCAACGCATTCGAACTTGTATTTGCCCAATAATCTGCTACTTTTCCTTTATTTAAAAAATGCAAAATAGACCAGGGATTATAAATATCCTTATGTCCTCCAAAAATAAATCCATCATACCATTTGCGAACTTCTTCCTTTTTTTCTCCCAATCCAAATTCATCCAATGACGCAAAGACTTCCTGCTGTGTAAATCCAAACGAATCCGCATACTTGTCAGAAGTTGTCGTTACCACTTCCAGATTATTTAAATCCGAAAAAATAGACTCTCTGCTGACTCTTGTAATTCCCGTCATCATGCCGCGCTCCAGCCATGGATTGGTCTTAAATGTGGCGTTAAACAGACTTCTCGTAAAAGATACCAACTCATCCCAATATCCGTCTACATAGGCTTCCTGCATAGGTGTATCATATTCATCTAAAAGAATGATGACCTTTTTCCCATAATAAAGGTATAAAAATTTTGCCAGATAGTGGATGGCCATCGTTGCATCCACATCATCCATATCTACGGAAACTCTTTTGAAAAATCTCTTATCTCCTTCTTGAAGAAGCGGACTATCAAGTAAATACGAATGATCCGAATACAACTCTTCGATTAACTGACAGATTTTTTTTCGAGTAGTCTTATAATCCTTCTCTTTCACATTCGCAAAGGACAAACTGATAACCGGATAAGTTCCCTGTATTTTTTGATATTCTTCATCCTCCCAAACAAAAAGCCCCTCAAACAACTCACCTCTATCAGCATAGTTCAACGAAAAAAATGCTTCTACCATACTCATATTCAAGGTCTTTCCAAAACGACGCGGACGGGTAATCAGAGTTACATCATCGTTACTTTCCCACCATTCCCGAATAAAAGATGTTTTATCAATATAAAAACAATCCTTCTCTCTTAGCTTTTCAAAATTCTGTATTCCAATTCCTATGTTTCTCTTCATAGACACCTCCAAAAACCATTATGCTGCCTTTAACCTTATTGTATAGGAAAAACATAGCAAAAACAACTAAAGCGGAAGTATTTTAAGTTCGATGCAGTACTATTTCAAACCAATCAGGGAATTGCCGACTGGCAGAGGAGTGGCGGATTTTGTATATCTTCCGGAGCCGGAGTATGCGGGGGATTATCCGACATTGCTTGTGGAATTAATTACGATCAGAAAAGCAAAAAGCATGAGTGCTGTATAGAACCGTGGACACGGTGATTTTGTATACGCAAAAATAGATGGCTGATGTGAATCGTACAGAAATTTATCAGGAAATTTCTTTTTTGGAGTTATTTTCTAAAATTTTGATTGATAAAAAGGTGAAATTGGGATAAGATATAGAAAGGTAAATAAATCGAAAAGCGACAATGTAATGCGCAAATGAAAGCAGACATTAGGAGGGTAAAAGATGAAAGTAGAATTCGACAACAGCTTGGTAACTGGAAATGAAATGATTGACGGACAGCACAAAGAACTGATCGCGAAGATCGACAAGCTGGTAACCTGCTGCCAGGAAGGCGGAGAGAAAATGCAGGCAATCAAAATGCTGGATTATCTGGCTGAGTACACAGACTTCCATTTTTCAGCAGAGGAAAAACTTCAGGAAGAGGTTTCCTATCCGGCTATCGAGGGACACAAAGCAAAACATGAAGAGTTCAAAAAAGCAGTGGATGAGCTTCATGAGATGTTAGTGGAAGAGGAAGGACCTACCGATGCATTCGTAGCAGCTGTAGAGAAAAACGTAGTAAACTGGCTGTTTGATCACATCAAGAACATGGATCAGGCACTGGCTGCTTATATTCAGGAAAATAAATAATCCATACATAAAAAAGACAGGGCTTTGTCATTGTGACAAGGTTCTGTCTTTTTATGTATAGTACCTCGAAAATAGTTGGAGCAGATATTTTCGAGGCACTGGATTAGTGTAATTTAAAATTCATTTCCCGGGAATTTCGGAATGCCGTCGAATCCTGCCTGAAGATCTTCGTCAGTAGGAATGTAATCGGTCATGCTGCCTTCATGGAATTTCTCATAGGCAACCATATCGAAGTAGCCGGTTCCGGTCAGACCGAACAGAATTGTTTTTTCTTCACCGGTCTCTTTGCATTTGAGTGCTTCGTCGATGGCAACGCGAATCGCATGACTGCTCTCCGGAGCCGGAAGGATTCCCTCTACGCGGGCAAACTGCTCTGCTGCCTCGAATACAGAAGTCTGTTCAACGGCGCGTGCCTCCATGTATCCGTCATGGTACAGCTGAGACAGTGTGGAGCTCATGCCGTGGAAGCGCAGACCGCCTGCGTGGTTGGCTGATGGGATAAAGCCGCTTCCAAGGGTGTACATTTTTGCCAGAGGGCAGATCATACCGGTGTCACAGAAGTCGTAAGCAAATTTTCCTCTTGTGAAGCTTGGACAGGATGCCGGTTCTACAGCGATAAACTGGTAGTCTTTTTCACCGCGCAGCTTCTCACCCATAAATGGGCTGATCAGACCGCCGAGGTTGGAGCCGCCGCCTGCACAGCCGATGATAATATCTGGCTTGATGTCGTATTTGTCCATTGCGATTTTTGTTTCCAGACCGATGATGGACTGGTGCAGAAGTACCTGATTGAGCACGCTTCCAAGTACATAGCGGTAGCCTTCGTTTGTGGTAGCGACTTCAACTGCCTCGGAAATCGCACAGCCAAGGCTTCCTGTGGTGCCAGGGTGTTGTGCAAGAATCTTGCGTCCAACTGCAGTTGTCTCGGACGGAGACGGAGTTACGGAAGCTCCGTAAGTGCGCATAACTTCGCGGCGGAATGGTTTCTGCTCGTAAGAAACTTTTACCATGTATACTTTACAGTCGAGATCAAAGTAAGAGCATGCCATAGAAAGTGCGGTTCCCCACTGGCCTGCACCTGTCTCGGTGGTGACACCTTTGAGTCCCTGTTTTTTTGCATAATATGCCTGCGCAATTGCAGAGTTGAGCTTATGGCTTCCGCTTGTGTTGTTACCCTCAAATTTGTAATAGATTTTTGCAGGTGTCTGCAGTTTTTTCTCTAGACAGTAAGCGCGGACAAGCGGAGCAGGACGATACATTTTGTAGAAATTGCGAATTTCCTGTGGAATTGGAATGTAAGCATCTGTCTCGTTGAGTTCCTGGTCGATCAGCTCGTCACAGAAAACGGGTGCTAGTTCTTCTTTTGTCATCGGTTTCAATGTTCCCGGATTTAAAAGCGGAGCCGGTTTGTTTTTCATATCGGCACGCATGTTGTACCAGTTTTTCGGCATCTCGGATTCTTCTAAATAAATTTTATAAGGGATTTCTTTGTTGGCCATGTGGTCCTCCTTTTTCTTAGTATTTTTATGCACTTTACTGTACTGAAGTAAGATATAAAATAGTTATAGCATAGTTCTTTCATCAGGTCAATAGGATGGATGCTTTGCCCATACAAAGCATCTGTAATTACAAAGAGGGATGGCTCTTATCACACAGCAGGCTATGGAGTTTTGCCATCGTTCATTTACAATTTAATCTTGGAAAGTGCATCAGCGAAGGCGTTGTTAAGCGGTTCTTCTTTCTGTTTTTTGAGGTATTTCTGTACATCTTTTTTGGAAACACCGGCGCCTTCTTTTTCTCGGCGCGCCTTAAAAGCAGACATTTTTTCTTTGTGTCCGCAGGTGTTGCAGACAAACATTTCTTCTTCGCCTTTTTTGATGATCTCCATTTTTTTATGGCAGTTTGGACAGCGGGCGTTGGAAAGTCTTGCAATGGTCTCGCGGTAGCCGCATTCACGGTCCTGGCAGACGAGAAGGCGGGCATTTTTGCCGTTGACGGCCAGCATCGGTTTGCCGCAGTTGGGGCATTTTTTGCTCGTCAGATTGTCATGGCGGAACGTGCCTGTGCCTGTTTTTATCTGAGAAATCAGTTCTTCGGTATATCCCTCGATGTCATGCAGGAATCCTTCTTTTTTGAGAGTTCCTTTCGCGATGTTTCCAAGCTTCATTTCCCAGTCCGCGGTCAGCTCTGGTTTTTTGAGGTCTTCCGGTACCAGCTCCAGGAGCTGTTTTGCCTTGGAGGTGATATGGATTTCCTGCCCGCGTTTTTCCATTAAAAAGGAATTGAATAATTTCTCAATGATATCAGCGCGGGTTGCTACGGTGCCAAGCCCACCGGTCTCTCCCAGCGTTTTGGCTGCTTTTGCATCGTGAGATTCCATATATTTTACCGGATTTTCCATCGCCGACAGCAGGGTAGCTTCGTTAAAATAAGCAGGCGGTTTTGTTTTGCCGGTCGTGAGGTTGATACGGTCAATCGGATATTTTTCTCCCTGCTTCATGGAAGGGAGCGTCTGATCCTTTAAGGAATCCGCTTCTGTATCCTCCTCTTCAGTAGAAGCTTCGTACACTTCTTTCCAGCCCAAGGAGAGGACAGTCTTGCCTTTGGCAACGAAGGTTTCGCCCTCTACAGATGCTTTGAGTGAAGTTTGCTCATATGCAAACGGCGGATAGAGAACGCTGAGAAAACGGCGCACGACCAGATCGTAGATTTTGCGCTCCTCGTTTGTCATATGTTCGAGCTGAACAAACTGCTCTGTCGGGATGATGGCGTGGTGATCACTCACTTTCTTGTCATCGACAAAGGACTTGCTGGTTTTGATTGGTTTCATGATTAAAGATCCGGCCAGTTTTTTGTAGGGACCGACACCGCAGGCCTTCAGGCGTTCTTTTAATGTAGGAACGACATCGGAGCCGATATAACGGGAATCCGTACGCGGGTAGGTCAGCACTTTATGATTCTCGTAGAGTCTCTGCATGATGTTTAATGTTTCCTTCGCGGAAAAGCCAAAACGGCGGTTGGCGTCCCTCTGAAGCTCTGTCAGGTCATACAAACCAGGAGCATAAGTTTTTTTGGCGGTTTTGTCCACTTTTTGAATCTCCAGGGAGTGCCCGTTCATGCTTTGCATGATGTTGTTGATGCGGTCTTTCGAAAAAGAACGGTAGCTGCCGCTTTTGGTATCCTGCCAGGTCCAGGTAATCCCGCCTGCTGTGCAGGTGATGCCGTAGTATTCTTCCGGCTTGAATTTTCGGATTTCTTCTTCTCGCTTGGCAATCATGGCAAGTGTCGGTGTCTGTACGCGGCCGCAGGAAAGCTGGGCGTTATGCTTGCAGGTCAGCGCTCTTGTGGCGTTGATGCCGACGAGCCAGTCTGCCTCGGCGCGTGATACAGCGGCTGCGTAGAGATTGTTGTAATTTCTGCCGTCTTGCAGGTGGGCAAAGCCCTCGCGGATGGCCTTGTCGGTCACGGAAGAAATCCAGAGACGTTTGATTGGTTTATGGCAGTTGGCTTTTTCCAGGATCCAGCGTGCGACCAGTTCTCCTTCGCGTCCGGCATCGGTGGCGATAATGATTTCATTGACATCCTTGCGGTAGAGCTGTGTCTTGACGGCGTTGTACTGCTTGGCAGTCTGTTTGATCACAACAAGTTCCATCTTTTTCGGAAGCATGGGCAGATCTTCCATCTTCCATTCTTTGTATTTTTTATCGTAGCCTTCCGGATCTGCCAGGGTCACGAGATGACCGAGCGCCCAGGTGACGATGTACTTGTCTCCCTCCAGTGCGCCGTTAATCTTTTTGGAGCATTTCAATACACGGGCGATGTCGCGGGCAACGGAAGGCTTTTCTGCAATCACTAATGATTTCATAATTTTAAATCCTCCAGTTTTCGGTATGATTTTACATTTTTATCAATTCCTGTTTGTCAGGTTGTATGTGCACCACTTTCCTGGTCAACGGGACAGAATCCCAACGGCAAGGTTTGGCTTGAGGGTTTGGCCCATTTGCACAGGGAAGGTTTTCTATATCAAGTGCGATATCTCCGCTTCCGCTGGCAACCTGTTGATTTTCTTGTCTGGCTGCGCCGCCTATAGATTGCTTTACAAACAAACTCGCACGCGGTGCTCAAACAGTGTTTGCAAAGCAATCGCTATGC
>JALFVM010000110.1 GCA_022787145.1 Lachnospiraceae bacterium
AAGGAAATGTGGAAGAGTCCAAACGGTACGATCCGTGCGATTCTTGACGGTACAGTATTTCGCGCGCCGATTATCGTCAAAGGCATCGAACCGTGCGTGAAAAACTGGAAAAAGCCGATTACGATCGCGAGACATGCTTATGGCGATGTCTATAAAAATACAGAAATGAAGATCGATGCTCCGGGCAAGGTTGAACTTGTATATACAAAAGAAGACGGTACAGAGACAAGAGCACTTGTGCACAATTTTACAGGTGCTGGTGTTGCACAGGGACTTCATAATATTTGTTCATCAATCGAGAGCTTTGCCAGAAGCTGCTTTAATTATGCGCTAGATACAAAACAGACATTATGGTTTGCCACAAAGGATACGATTTCCAAAAAGTATGACCATCGATTTAAAGATATTTTCCAGGAAGTGTTCGACAAAGATTTCAAAGAAAAATTTGAACAGGCTGGTATTACTTACTTCTATACATTGATTGATGATGCAGTTGCACGTGTGATGAAAGCAGAAGGCGGATTCATTTGGGCATGCAAAAACTATGACGGAGACGTGATGAGTGATATGGTTTCCTCTGCGTTTGGATCTCTTGCTATGATGACTTCTGTTTTGGTATCTCCTCATGGATATTATGAGTATGAGGCTGCTCATGGAACGGTGCAGAGACATTATTACAAACACCTGAAAGGCGAAGAGACTTCCACAAACTCCGTGGCAACGATTTTTGCATGGACAGGTGCTCTCAGAAAACGTGGTGAGATGGATGGTATTGCTGAATTATCCGCATTTGCAGACAAGCTGGAAGCTGCAACACTTGCTACGATTGAAGGCGGAAAAATGACAAAAGATCTCGCTCTGATTACAAGTATTGAAAATCCGACGGTATTAAACAGCCGTGATTTCATTCTTGCAATCCGCGAAGAACTGGAAAAAAGTTTATAATTCGTAAGGCAATAAAAAATCCTGTCATACATTTTGGTGTATGGCAGGATTTTTCTACGGGAATTATTCCTGATTTTCCAGTTCTTCCCATCGTTCCATCAGTTCTTCAAGCCGTGTCTGTACATCGGCCTGTTCTTTTGTCAGCTTGACACATTCGGCCAAATTGGTGGTAATCTCCGGCAAAGAAAGCTGCTGGTCGATTTCGTCGCTTCTTGCTTCCAGAGAGGCAATCTCATCCTCTACTTTTTTCAGATCATTTTCACGCTTGCGGCGGCGTGCCTGCTCTTCCTTTTGTTGCTGCCAGGAAAGCTTTGTTTCGGAAACAGCAGGTGAGGCAATCTGTTCCTCTGTCTGTGCAGGTGCGTATTTTTCTGTTAATTCATCTTTTTTCTCAAGATAATAATCGTAGTCACCAATATAATTGATAATCGCGTGGTTTGTCAGATCCAGAATGCGTGTGGCAGTCTGGTTGATAAAATAACGGTCATGTGACACATAAAATACCGTTCCTGTGTAGCTGTTTAAGGCATCCTCGAGAATCTCCTTGGAGGCGATATCCAGGTGGTTGGTTGGCTCATCCAGGATGAGAAAGTTCGCTTCGGAGAGCATTAGTTTTGCCAGTGAGACGCGTCCGCGTTCTCCGCCGCTTAAAGAAGAAATCAGTTTAAAGACATCATCACCGGTAAATAGAAAAGCTGCCAGCATGTTGCGAATCTGCGTCTCAGTAAGCGTCGGGTAGGTATCGGAAATTTCCTGAAATATGGTTTTTTCCATATGAAGCACATGGTGCTCCTGATCGTAGTATCCAATCTGTACTTTCGAGCCGAGCTCAATGGAACCATTGTCTGCATCCAGCAGGCCGTTAATGATTTTTAACATTGTGGTTTTTCCTGTTCCGTTGCTGCCGATTAAAGCCACTCGTTCTCCGCGTTTGATCTGGAAAGAAATATGATCAAAAAGAGGAAGGCCCGGAAAGGATTTGCTCAAATCTTCGACTGTCAGAACATCATTTCCACTGATGACTCTCGGTTCCAGCTGAATGCGCATCTGTTCCTGCGCCTCGACAGGTTTTTCCAGCCGTTCGATTCGATTCAGCATTTTTTCACGGCTCTCCGCACGCTTGATAGACTTTTCTCGGTTGAAAGATTTCAGTTTGGCGATGACTGCCTCCTGGTGCTTTAATTCTCTTTGCTGGTTGAGATACGCTTTGTACTGAGCATCGCGAATCTGTGCTTTTTTCACTCCGAAGGCACTGTAATTTCCGGAAAAAGACATAATCTGACCGTTTTCAATCTCGATGACTTTTGTGACTACACGATCCAGAAAATAACGGTCGTGGGAGACGATTAAAACAGCGCCGGGATAATTCATCAGATAAGTCTCCAGCCAGGAGATAGAATTCATATCCAGGTGGTTGGTTGGCTCATCCAAAAGGAGCATATCCGGTTTGGAAAGGAGCAGTTTGCCAAGAGCGACTCTTGTTTTCTGACCTCCGGAAAGTTCGGAAACTTTTTTGGAAAAATCTTCTTCCTGGAAACCGAGACCCTTCAGTACACCGGTTAGTTCGCTGCGAAGTGCATAGCCGTTTTCCTGTTCAAAACGATGGGTCAGATTGGTATAGGCATTCATCAGGGAAGAAAGTTCTTCGCCGGATGCACTTTGCATGGATTGTTCGATTTCACGCATTTTGCGCTCCATATCTAAAAGATACTGTTTCTCGGATAACAATTCATCATAGATGGTCTGTTCGCTGGAAACGTCCTGATACTGAGCCAGATAGCCAAGTGTTTTATCTTTAGCAATCACAACCTGCCCGGAATCCATCGATGTCTGTCCGAGAATGATACGCAATAAGGTGGTTTTTCCGGCGCCGTTGTTGCCGATGAGAGCGGCTTTTTCGTGATCCTCCACATGGAAAGAAGCATCCTTTAAAATGGATACTTCCCCGAATGATTTATAAATATTTTGACATGATAAAATCATGAGAACCTCCTTGAAAAAATTTCTAACCTATTTTAACAAAAAAAATGTGGAAATTCAACGAAGAATCCGACAATTTATAGAAAAATTTGTGAAATTTAGTTTGACAATAAAATAACAGTTAGATATAATAAAAATTGATTAGACAAGGAGGGTTATGCTAATGGATGATAAAGGAATTTCCAAAGCGGTCATCAAACGTCTGCCAAGGTATTACAGGTATTTAGGGGATTTAATGAATAATGGGGTAGAGAGAATTTCATCCAGCGACCTCAGTAAAAAAATGAGAGTAACAGCTTCACAGATTCGTCAGGATTTGAATAATTTCGGCGGATTTGGTCAGCAGGGATATGGATATAATGTTCGATATCTACATACAGAAATCAGTAAAATCCTTGGGCTGGAAGAAGAACATCCGATGATTATCGTGGGAGCCGGTAATTTGGGACAGGCATTGGCAAATTACGTTGAATTTGACAAGATGGGGTTTCGGCTTGTCGGTATTTTTGATATCAATCCTGTGTTAGAGGGAATTGGTGTCAGAGGAATTGAAATTAAAATGATCAGCGATCTTCCGTTTTTCCTGAAGGAAAACAACGTAGAGATTGCAACTTTAACACTTCCCAAGAATAAAGCTGCAGAGATGGCAGAGCTTCTCGTAAACAATGGAGTGAAAGCAATTTGGAACTTTGCCCATTTGGATTTGAATGTGCCGGAGGATGTTATTGTGGAGAATGTTCATTTATCCGAGAGCCTGATGACGTTATCGTATAATTTGAGCAAATACAAACAGGAACACAGTCAAGATCACGAGTAAGATAAGCTGTCGCAAAGTCCAACAGGTTCTTTGCGACAGCTTTTTCTGATGGGAAATGGAGGTTTTATGAAGAAAATAGTCAGCTGCAGTCAAATGAAAAATCTGGATCGGCATACGATTGAGGTTAAAAAGGTTCCTTCTCTTGTGCTGATGGAACGGGCAGCTTTATCGATGGCAGAAGAGATGGTGAAAGAGCCGGGCAGGCTGCAAAATACGCTCGTTGTGTGTGGAATGGGAAATAATGGCGGAGATGGAGCGGCAATTGCGAGGATTCTTTTTTTGTGGGGATATCAGGTGTCTCTTCTGTTTCTTGGCAATCCGGAGCATATGAGCGAAGAAACCAAAAGGCAAAAAGAGATTTGTGACAGTTATGGAGTGCCAGAAACGAATAACCCCTGTTGGAATGAATATACTACTATAGTAGATGCTGTTTTTGGAATCGGGCTTTCCAGAAATGTGCAGGGAGTGTATCAGGAGATGATGGAACAGATCAACCAGTCCGGTGCCTACATATGGGCAGTGGACATTCCATCGGGCATCAATGGAGATACAGGTGCAGTTATGGGAATGGCAGTCCGTGCAGACGAAACGGTTACTTTTGCATTTGCGAAGGCTGGCCATTATCTTTATCCAGGCACCTCTTTTTGCGGGAAGCTTCATGTGAAGGATATTGGAATTTATATGGAACCTGATGACAGGGAAACGTATCTGCATTGTCCGGAAATCAGTGATTTCAAATGTTTTCCTGAAAGAAAAAAAGATGGAAACAAGGGAACGTTTGGAAAAATTTTGATTGTGGCAGGCTCCTGTAACATGGCTGGTGCTGCATATCTGTCAGCCAGAGCTGCGCTTCTTACCGGATCAGGAATGGTAAAAATACATACCGTCGAAGAAAACAGAATGATTTTGCAGCAGTTGCTGCCGGAGGCACTGTTATATACAGATTCGGAAAAGAATCGGGAAGAACGCAAAAAAATGTGGCAGAAAAATCTGGATTGGGCAGATGTCGTGGTTGTTGGACCGGGAATCGGACAAGAACAGAGGGCACGGGAACTGACAGCATTTTATCTGAAAAACTGTCGTAAGCCTATGGTGGTAGATGCCGATGCTTTGAATATTATTTCAGCAGAGCAGCATCTGAAGGAATTTCTTGGAAATCATTGCATCCTAACGCCTCATATGGGAGAATTTTCAAGAATTACCGGAATTTCCATCAGCAAACTGAAAGAGAATCCTGTTTTCTATGCCAGAAGGACGGCAAGAACATTAGGTGCTGTTTGCGTGGCGAAAGATGCGAGAACAGTGACTGCTCTGGCGGACGAAACCATTTATCTGAATTTATCAGGAAATGATGGAATGGCAACGGCCGGAAGCGGAGATGTTTTGAGTGGAATTCTGGGTGGACTTTTAGGACAGTATAAAGCATTTGCCATGGCGGCTCCATTGGGTGTATACTTACATGGATTAGCCGGAGATGAGGCTTGCCGTACCGTTGGAAAAAGATGTATGACAGCAGCAGATATTCTGCAGGGGCTGGCAGCGGTACTAAAGAAGATTGAGGAGTGAATGGAAAAATGAAAAAATACAGTCGAATTAAAGTATCGGTATCCCTGGATGCAATTGCACACAATTTTGAGGCCATGCATAAAAATATAAAAGAAGAAACAAAAATCATTGCGGTGATAAAAGCAGACGGATATGGACATGGAGCAGTTCCGATTGCCCATATGGTGGAGCCGTATGAGTATATAGGAGGATTTGCGACGGCAACGGTTGAAGAAGCACTGGAACTTCGAGAGGCAGGAATCAGAAAACCGATTATCATTCTCGGATATTCCTTCGAAGAGTATTATGAGGAGATTGTAAACTATGAATTAAGACCGGCAGTATTTCAGGAAAAATCAGCCCAAAAACTGTCAGAGACAGCAGCAAGACTTGGGAAAAATGTATCGGTGCATCTGGCACTGGATACCGGTATGTCGAGAATCGGATTTTTGGATAATGAAGAGAGTCTGGAAACCATTCTTCGCATTGCAAAACTTCCAAATTTGGAGATTGAAGGAATGTTTACCCATTTTGCAAGAGCTGATGAGACGGACAAAACACCGGCTTATGTACAGCTAAAGCGTTACAATCAATTTGCAGATGCTCTGGAAAAGAAAGGGATTCAGATTCCGATCAAACATTGTTCCAACAGCGCCGGAATCATCCGGATGCCAGAGGCAAACATGGATATGGTAAGAGCTGGAATTACCATTTATGGAATTTATCCTTCCGACGAGGTGGAGAGAGAGATTATCAAACTGCAGCCGGCTATGGAAATCAAAAGCCATATTACATATATCAAAGAGGTTGGCCCCGATATCGGTATCAGTTACGGTGCCACTTATGTGACGAAAGAACCAACGATGGTGGCAACCATTCCTGTAGGATATGCGGATGGATATCCGAGAAGCCTGTCAAACAAAGGCTATGTACTGATTCATGGGAAAAAGGCACCGATTCTTGGAAGAGTCTGTATGGATCAGATGATGGTAGATGTTACACAGATTCCGGAGGCAAAAGAGCTCGATGAGGTTACGCTGATGGGATGGGATCATGGCGTTTGTCTGTCAGCGGAGGAACTTGGCAGACTTTCCGGTCGATTCAGTTATGAATTTGTCTGTGACATCAGTAAGCGTGTTCCAAGAATTTATGTGCAGGATGGAAAAGTAACAGAGTGTAAAAACTGGTTTTAAATTCTTGAATGAGTGAGAAAGCGGCTGAATACTCCAGAAAACTTTGGAAATACTATGGGAAAACATAGGAAGCGGAGTGTGATGTTGTGGTAATTAAAAGAGGGGATATTTTTTATGCGGATTTAAGGCCGGTCGTAGGAAGTGAGCAGGGAGGAATCCGGCCGGTACTGATTATTCAAAATGATATTGGAAACAAACATAGTCCTACAGTCATATGTGCTGCGATTACCTCCAAAATGAATAAAGCAAAACTGCCTACTCATATTGAAATTGATTCTTCAAAATACGATATTGTGAAGGATTCTGTGATTCTTCTGGAGCAGCTTCGCACGATTGACAAACGGAGGCTGAAAGATAAAGTCTGCCACCTTGACCAGGAAATGCTCAGTAAAGTGGACCATGCGCTGGAAATCAGTCTGGAACTACATACATAAAGGGAGTTCTTGACGAAATGTGTGGAAAATGATATGATTTCTAGGACAATGCATTTTTTCGGAATTTTGAAGGACAATGCAAATATAAGAGAAAAAGGTGGTATTAAAGTATTTATGGACGATGGCAGTAGTCCTCTTCGGGGACTCATCGTATTAGTAATTTGTATTTTATTAAACGGTATTTTTTATGGCTTTTCATCGGCGATACGCAACTTAAGTGAATCAGAGATGGAGAGAAAAGCTTCCGAAGGTGATAAGAAAGCGCAGTATATTTTTCATATTCTTAAAAATCCGTCTATGCTGGTCAATACCATTCCGCTTGTGGTAATCTTAACGAGCATTCTATTCGGAATGGCTGGAGTGGAGCAATTTGTACAATTACTTTTGCCGTATATGCGAAATATTGTGGCTGCAATTATCAGCGTTTGTGTTTCACTGGCTTTTCTGGTGGCGTTTGGTGTGCTGACTTTTCGTAAAGTATGCGGATATTATGCAGAAAGCAGCGCGTATTTTTTTGTAAGGCCGGTTCGTCTTTTGACGGGTATGCTCAGCCCTTTGATCTGGGTAACTGCAATATTATCAAATCTTGTTGTCAGGATGTTTGGTATCGACCCTCATAAACTCGGAGAGGATGTGACAGAGGAAGATTTGATTTCTGTTGTGGACGAGGCACACGAGCAGGGCGTTATTGAAGAAAATGAAGCGGAAATGATTCAGAATATCATTGACTTTGGGGACAAAGCGGCGAAGGATATCATGACCCACCGCAAGAATATCATTGCGCTGGATGCCCAGACGATTCTGGAGGATGCCATTGATATTATGGTTGGGGAGAGCAATTCCCGATATCCGGTGTATGAAGAAAATATAGACAATATCATTGGTATTGTTCATCTGAAAGATGTGCTCAAAGTTTTGACAGAAGACGCGCTTGCAAGGCAGAAGGCGATTCGTGATATCCGGGGATTGGTTCGAGAAGTGGCTTATATTCCTGAGACGAGAAATATCAGTGATATTTTCGAAGCGATGCAGGCGAAAAAAATACATATGGTTATTGTCGTAGACGAATACGGGCAGACGGCGGGCCTTGTGGCGATGGAAGATATTCTGGAAGAAATCGTAGGAGAAATCCAGGATGAATATGACGAAGAAGAAGTCAATATCCGGGCACAGTATGACAACAGCCTTCTGATTGACGGTATGACACCGCTTGAAGACGTGGGTGAGGAACTGGGACTGGATTTTGAGGAGGAAGAGTTTGAGACGTTGAACGGCTTTTTGACAGACTGTCTTGGCCATATTCCGAAAAAGGAAGACCGGGAAGTGGAAGCCAGAGGTTATCGTTTTGAGATTCTTTCCATAAAAAACAATACAATTCAGCAGGTGCGTGCTGAAAAAATACAGGAAAGTGAAGAAGGAGAAAAACAATGTCAGGACATTCAAAATTTGCCAACATAAAACATAAGAAAGAAAAAAATGATGCAAAAAAAGGTAAGATTTTTACGATTATCGGACGTGAGATTGCCGTTGCTGTAAAAGAAGGCGGAGCAGATCCGGAAAACAACAGCAAACTGCGTGACGTTATCGCAAAAGCAAAAGCAAACAATATGCCAAACGATACGATTGAGCGTGGTATCAAAAAAGCTGCAGGAGATTCCTCCGCAGACAACTATGAATATGTCACATACGAAGGTTATGGTCCAAGCGGAATTGCCATCATTGTAGATGCGCTTACCGACAATAAGAACAGAACAGCCGGAAATGTGCGTAACGCTTTCACAAAAGGAAGCGGAAGCATCGGAACACAGGGCTGCGTATCGTTTATGTTTGACAAAAAAGGTCAGATTATCATCGACAAAGAAGAGTGTGAGATGGATGCCGATGATTTGATGATGATGGCTCTGGATGCAGGTGCGGAAGACTTCAGTGAAGAAGAGGATTGCTTTGAGATTATCACGGATCCGGATGATTTCAGCGCTGTGCGCGAAGCTCTTGAAAAAGAGAATATTCCAATGGCAGAGGCGGAAGTAACGATGATTCCGCAGACTTATGTGGAACTGACCGATGAGAAAGACATCAAAAATCTGCAAAAGACCTTAGATCTGCTTGATGAGGATGACGACGTTCAGTACGTTTATCACAACTGGGATGAGTAATTTCTGTATAAAAGCAGAACGCAGGCATTGCGCATAAAATACAGAAAATGACACATAATACCTTCAGAAATCATTCTGGAGGTATTTTTTATGAAAGAGGAAACAAATCAGGAGCAGCAGGGACAAAAAGAGCAGCGTTTAAAAAGAGAAGAACTGGAAAATGAAGAAATCCAGGATACCGGGCAGGTGATGCTGGAAGAGAATAAAAACAGACACCATATCCATCTTCTGACCATCATCGGGGAAATCGAAGGACATGAGGCTGCTTCGAGCCAGAGCAAAACTACGAAATATGAGCATGTGCTTCCAAAACTTGCCATGATAGAGGATGATGATACCATTGACGGATTGCTGATTTTATTGAATACAGTAGGAGGAGATGTGGAGGCAGGACTTGCCATAGCGGAAATGATAGCATCTTTGAGCAAGCCTACGGTGTCGCTGGTGCTGGGAGGCGGACATTCCATCGGTGTTCCGCTGGCGGTCTCGGCTGATTATACCTTTATTGTACCAAGTGCAACGATGGTGATTCATCCGGTACGTTCCAACGGTATGTTTATCGGAGTGGCGCAGTCTTATCGAAACTTAGAAAAAACACAGGATAGAATTACCGCGTTTGTGGCAGAGCATTCTTTTATGACACAGGAGCGGATGGAAGAACTAATGCTTGACACCACGCAGCTGGTCAAGGACGTCGGAACAATGCTTGATGGGAAGGAAGCAGTGCGGGAAGGACTGATCAATGAGGTCGGAGGCATCAGCCAGGCATTGAAAAAACTCAGTGATATGATTGAAAATGGAGAAATGAAGTAAAAATTTTTCCATAATGTAAAATTAAACATTGATATTTTCTGCACAATGTCATATACTAGTAGTAGATTTTACTATGGATTCTTGTGGTTCAGTCACAAGAGCAAGGAGGAGGAAAAATATGTACAGTATCAAAAAAGCGGAGCAGCTTTCTGCGAACATTTACCTTATGGTAGTAGAAGCGCCCAGAGTAGCAAGCCGCTGTCTGCCGGGACAGTTTATCATCGTCAAAATGGATGAAGAGGGAGAGCGTATTCCGCTTACCATCTGTGATTATGACAGAGAGGAAGGAACCATTACGATTGTATTCCAGCCGGTTGGAGCATCTACAGAGAAGTTCTCCAAGCTGAAAACAGGGGATGCATTTATGGATTTTGTAGGACCTCTGGGAAGACCTTCTGAGCTTTGCGAGGAAGCAAATCTGGAGGAAACCAAAGGCAAGAAGATTTTGTTCGTTGCCGGCGGTGTAGGAACAGCTCCTGTATATCCTCAGGTAAAATGGCTTCATGAGCATGGTGTTGATGCAGATGTTATTGTTGGCGCAAAGACCAAAGATCTTGTAATCCTTGAAAAAGAGTTGGAAGTTGTTGCTGGCAATCTCTATGTTACAACAGATGACGGATCCTATGGACGCAGCGGTATGGTTACAAAAGTAATCGAAGATCTTGTAAATGAAGAGGGCAAACAGTATGACGTATGCGTTGCAATTGGACCTATGATCATGATGAAGTTTGCATGTCTGACAACAAAGAAATTAAACATTCCTACAATTGTAAGTATGAACCCGATTATGGTTGATGGTACAGGTATGTGTGGTGCCTGCCGTCTGAATGTAGGAGATGAGGTTAAGTTTGCCTGTGTAGATGGACCGGAGTTTGATGGTCATCTCATTAATTTTGACGCAGCAATGAAGAGACAGGCTATGTACAAGACAGATGAAGGCAGAGCCCTTCTGAAACTTCGTGAGGGTGACACCCATCACGGCGGATGCGGAAATTGCGGAGGTGACAAATAATGGCAGATGTATTAAAGAAAGTTCCTGTCAGAGAGCAGGATCCAAAAGTAAGAGCGACAAACTTTGATGAAGTATGTCTTGGATATAACAAAGAAGAAGCAATGGAAGAGGCAGCTCGCTGCATTAACTGTAAAAAAGCAAAATGTGTACAGGGGTGTCCTGTAAACATTCACATTCCTGAATTTATTCATGAAGTAAAAGAAGGAAACTTTGAGGAAGCATACAAAGTGATTTCTAAGTCCAGTGCTCTTCCTGCAATCTGCGGACGTGTTTGTCCTCAGGAAAGCCAGTGTGAAGGAAAATGTATCCGTGGTGTCAAGGGAGAGCCAATCTCCATTGGTAAACTGGAGCGTTTTGTTGCTGACTGGGCACGTGAGAATGGAATCAAACCGGAAGCTCCAACAGAGAGAAACGGTAAAAAAGTGGCTGTAATCGGTTCTGGCCCTGCTGGTCTTACCTGTGCAGGTGATCTTGCAAAATTAGGATACGATGTAACAATCTTTGAGGCTCTGCACAAAGCAGGCGGTGTACTGGTATATGGTATTCCTGAATTCCGTCTTCCAAAGAGCGCAGTTGTAGAGAAAGAAGTTGAGAACGTAAAATCTCTCGGCGTTAAGATTGAAACAAACGTAATCATCGGCAAATCTGTTACCATTGATGAGCTGATGGACAAAGAAGGATTTGAGGCTGTATTTATCGGTTCCGGTGCAGGTCTTCCAATGTTCATGGGAATTCCTGGAGAAAATGCAAACGGCGTATTCTCTGCAAATGAGTACCTGACAAGAAATAACCTGATGAAAGCGTTCCGTGATGATTATGATACACCAATCGCAAAAGGCAAGAAAGTTGCCGTTGTAGGTGGTGGTAACGTTGCGATGGATGCTGCAAGAACAGCTCTTCGCCTCGGTGCAGAGGTACATATTGTATATCGTCGTAGTGAAGCTGAGCTTCCGGCGCGTGTGGAAGAAGTACATCATGCAAAAGAAGAAGGAATCATCTTTGACCTTCTGACAAATCCGAAGGAAATTCTTGTAGATGAGAATGACCACGTAAAAGGAATGAAAGTCGTTAAAATGGAACTGGGTGAGCCGGATGCTTCCGGAAGAAGACGCCCTGTTGAGATTCCTGGATCTGAGTATGAAATCGAGCTTGATACCGTTATCATGTCTCTTGGTACATCACCGAACCCACTGATTTCTTCTACTACAATTGGTCTGGATACAAACAAGAGAAAATGTATCATTGCAGATGAAGAGACAGGAAAGACAACAAAAGACGGCGTATTTGCCGGTGGTGATGCTGTTACAGGTGCTGCAACTGTTATTTTGGCTATGGGAGCAGGTAAAGCTGCTGCAGCCGGAATTCATGAGTTCCTCAGCAATAAATAACAGAACATTATTTACTTGATTGATAAGATAAAAATGGCGGGGGTTTTACATGATGTAAAACCCCCGTCTTTTGTTTGCGCTAAAATCAATTGTGTGCTATAATAATTCAGATGTTTTTTATAAAATTAATGAGATGTGGTAGAGGGAATTGGTTATGAATGTATTACAATCCATTTTATTGGGAATAGTTCAGGGGTTGACAGAATTTTTGCCGGTAAGCAGTTCCGGCCATTTGATTATTTTGGAAAATATTCTTGGAATTGAATCGGAGAGCAGTCTTTTTTTTCATCTGATGCTCCATATGGGAACTCTGGTGGCGATTTTCTGGCGATTTCAGAAAGATTTGAGACGTCTCGGCATGGAAACCTTGCGTATGATTTACCGTGGATTGCGCAATTTGAAAATATTTGTTACGAACAAAAGGAATGGAAGCAACGAAGCCTACGGACGAGTGATTTATAATAATTATGGTAAATTTGCATCGCTGCTTATGATTACGACAGTTCCAACGGCTATGCTTGGTTTTGTTTCAAGATATATTGTATTAGCGGCAGGAACCAGTACAATGGCCTGTGGTGTTGGATTTTTGTTGACGAGTATCCTTCTGTTTGTATTAGGTTACAGCAAGTTTGGCAAAAAAATTCCAAGAAATACGACATTTGACCAGGCGATGTGGATTGGAATCTGTCAGGGACTGGCAGTTTTTCCGGGAGTTTCCAGCCTGGGTGTAACCATTGCAGTATGTATTTTAATGGGATTTAACCGGAAATATGCAGTGAAATACGGAATTTTGGCTTCTGTTCCTGTGATTGCAGGTGCCTTTCTGGCAGAACTTACCCATTTGGGAGAACTTCAGGTTACATGGTCACTGGCAGGTATTTATCTGGTAGGAACTTTTGTAGCTGCTATCACAGGAATTCTTGTCATTCGCTATATGGTTTCGGTGACAGAGAAAAAAAAATTCCTGAATTTTGCGTTATACGGTTTGGTGATCGGAGCTGCATCAATCATTGGAAACTTTATTTTTCAATAGTTTATACATATAGGAAAAAGCAAACGATTGCTTGATTATCTTTGTGGGAGGAAATTTTATGGCTACAACAAAAAAAGGCGGAAAAAAGTCAGGGTCGTCTAATTCTGCCGGAAAGGCAAATACCAAAAGAAAAACGTCAAAAAAACAAAATGCGGAAATCGAATCTTTTACAAATGAAGTGCTGATGCTGATTATACTTGCTCTTGCTGTGATTCTGATGGTAAGTAATTTCGGTGTCGGTGGTTTTGTGGGAGATGCAATCAGCAGTTTTTTCTTTGGCCTTTTTGGTTTGACGGCATATATTTTTCCAGTGCTTTTATTTATTGGATTTGCATTTTTTATGTCAAATAAGAGAAATCCGCTGGCGTATAAAAAAATAATCGCAGGACTGTTTTTTTATATTTTTATCTGTGCACTGGTGCAGCTTTTGATGGAAGGATATATGGACACCGATGCAGTTTTTGAATTTTATGTTGCATCGGCAAAATATCATTCCGGAGGCGGTCTGACCGGAGGCGTGCTTTGTAAGTTTTTTGCCATGGCATTTGGCATTGTCGGGGCATATATTCTGGTAATTTTAGGAATAATCATCTCTTTGATTTTTCTGACGCAGCGTTCTTTTCTTGGATTTTTTCGTAAGATTTTTGAAAAAATCGGAGGGAAAGTACAAAACTTCAGTCAGAAGCGCGAAGAGATGCGTCCGGAGCGAGAGGAACGTTCACGACAGAATGCAATGGAACGAAAAATGCGTGCCGAAGAACGTCTTATGGAGAAAGAAAAACAGTCGAAGAAAAAGACAGCCAGAGATTCTCATCATACCTCTGTCGTCAGTGAGGATGGACAATTTCTGGAAGGTACGAAATTATCGGTACCTGTAGAAGAATTTGCAGAAACTGAAAAACAAGACAAAGATTCGAATGCTTTGGAAAAGACAGAAGAATTCAAGGAATTAAAGCCTGAGAACGCGGAAAATAAAGAAATGGAATTTGAAATCCATCGAAGCGAAGAAGAGATTCTGGATTTGGATGATATCAAAGAAGAGATGCCGCCAAAACCGTCCAGAAACACACGTTCTTCAAAAGAAGAGATTGCATCAGGCGTAGAAAATATCAAAAAAGAGATTACAACGGCAGCAACTCCAAAACAGAAATACCAGTTTCCGTCTATATCTCTGTTAAAAGCTGGAAAGAAAGGTGTTACCGGAGATTCGGACGAATATCTGAGAGAAACTGCGAAAAAGCTGCAGACAACGCTTCACAATTTTGGTGTAGAAGTGACGGTCACAAATGTCAGCTGTGGACCGACGGTGACGCGTTATGAACTGCAGCCGGAACAGGGCGTAAAAGTAAGCAGAATTGTAAATCTAACGGATGATATCAAATTGAATTTGGCAACTTCGGAAATTCGTATTGAGGCGCCGATTCCAGGAAAAGCAGCCGTAGGAATTGAAGTGCCGAATAAGGAAAACAGCGTCGTTATGCTGCGTGATTTGATTCAGTCCATAGAATTTAGAAATGCCGAATCGAAGCTCTCTTTTGCGGCAGGTAAGGATATTGCAGGAAAAACGATTGTGGCAGATATTGCCAAAATGCCGCATTTGCTGATTGCGGGCGCAACGGGATCTGGTAAATCGGTATGTATCAATACGCTGATTATGAGCATTTTATATAAAGCAACACCGGATGAAGTAAAAATGATTATGATTGATCCGAAGGTTGTGGAATTAAGCGTATACAACGGAATCCCGCATCTGTTGATTCCTGTTGTGACAGACCCGAAAAAGGCGGCAGGAGCTTTAAACTGGGCTGTGGCAGAGATGACAGACCGTTACAATACATTTGCAGAATATAATGTAAGAAATCTTGAGGATTATAACCGTAAACTGGACGAGATGACATTTGCAGAGGGAGAGAAAGTTCCTGAAAAAATGCCTCAGATCGTGATTATTGTGGATGAGCTTGCAGATCTGATGATGGTTGCACCGAGCGAGGTTGAAGATGCCATCTGTCGTCTGGCTCAGCTGGCAAGAGCAGCAGGCATTCATCTGGTGATTGCAACACAGCGTCCGTCTGTCAATGTCATTACCGGTCTGATCAAAGCGAATATGCCGTCGAGAATTGCGTTTGCGGTATCTTCCGGTGTTGATTCCAGAACGATTCTGGATATGAATGGCGCGGAAAAGCTTCTCGGAAAAGGAGATATGCTCTTTTATCCGCAGGGTTATCAGAAACCGGCACGTCTTCAGGGCGCTTTTGTATCAGACCAGGAGGTCAACGCCGTGGTAGGATTTCTCTCCAGAAAAAATCCGAAAGCTTCTTACAATCAGGAGATTGAGCAGAAGATTAGTACGTCCGGATTTACAAATGGAGCAGCTTCGGCTGCTTCGGAGGAGCGAGACACTTATTTTATTGATGCCGGAAAATTTATCATCGAGAAGGACAAAGCATCCATTGGATTGCTTCAGCGTACATTCAAGATTGGATTTAATCGTGCTGCGAGAATTATGGATCAGTTATTCCAAGCAGGTGTTGTTGGTCCGGAGGAAGGCACAAAACCGAGAAAAATTCTGATGTCTATGGAGGAGTTTGAAAAGTATATCGAAGAATCTTTGTAGTATTCAATAGATTGTGAGATGTATAATATATGAAATGTCCAAATTGTGGTACAGAAATTGAACCGGGAACCTTTTTCTGCCCGAAATGTCTGGAAGAAATACCTTGGGTTCCGGAATATCATACAATGGAAACCATTCAGAATCAGAATGAGTATAAAAAAGATAAACGAATTGAAACGATTAAAGATCATATCAGGCAGCGCTATTTGAGGAAAAAAAGAAAGAAAAAAATTATTCTGACCGTGAGCGCTTTGCTTTTAGGAATTTTTGCTGTAGGTGCAGTGGGATATAAGGCATTCAATAATTATAACTCCTATGGCTATCAGTATCAGGAGGCTGAAAACTGTTACCAGAAGGGAGATTATGATAAAGCACTGGAACATATTGACAGGGCGATTTCTCTGGAAGCTATGCATGAAGAGGCGTATCGTGTGCTGTCGGAGATTCTTGTGGCACAAAAAGACATCACAGGCGCGATTAAGGTGGTAGAATCTTGTCTTCCTGATTTTGCGGA
>JALFVM010000111.1 GCA_022787145.1 Lachnospiraceae bacterium
CAGACAACAGGAAATCTGAAGGGCAAGACCTGCCAAAACGCCAAGGGGCATCTTCTGTTCCTCTTCTCTCGGTATAAAAAAGTATACATTCATCCCTAAATCATCAATGGTTTCCTCCACCCAGATATATTTGGATTCATCCTTTTCAAAAGAAAGATAATGTCCGTCTTTATCCACACATAAATCCCCATGAAAATTCCAGATTTCGTCTTCTCCACGCACATGAATTCCATAACGCTCAGTAGCCAGCTGATTAAAGCTCTGAAACATCGTAATCAAATCGGAGTGTACGACTGCATAGCTGCTGCCGTTTAAATAATCCGGCATTTTGTATAACGAAATCATATCCAGATTTTTTTCATTATAATGCCATTCTCCATCTGCCGCCTGTGCAATCCAGGGTTCCTCCAGCAGTTCCTTCAGCGGGCGCACTTCTTTTCCATAGCCATTTTTCACCTGATCCGAATAAATGACAACAGATTCCAGAAGAAGATTTTGGTATTTTACAGCCTCAATCGTTTCCTTCAGTTCCAGATAGCAGCGATATTGCTCTTGTGGGTCGTTTGCACTGCACTTTAAAAAATTTATGACATTTGAATCATATTTAAAAAATTCCATCATTTGTTCACACACAGACTTCTGAGCACTGACAGTGGCACATGCACGCTGCAAAAATTTCTGCATGTCGTTTCTTCGATTTTTTACGACGGTACTGTGTGTGTAGACACTCAAAGAGATTCCCAAAATCAAAACGGGAACAAAACCTACTACAAACAGGAGAATCGTAAGCTTTGTTCGGATTTTTAGTGTATCGAATTTTTGTTTTAATTTATTCACCTGGCGCTTCACCCTTTCGGAACTGTTCCGGACTGCATCCGCAATATTCTCTGAAATTCTTGCAGAAATACGATACATTGGAAAATCCTGTCTCACTGCAGATCTGAACAATCTTCATATTTGTATTTTCCAACAGCTCTTTTGCCTTTTCAATTCGATACATCCGCACAAACCGGCTCAGATTCACCCCTGTCTCTTTCTTGAAAATATAACTGAAATATCCCGGTGACAAATACACAAGATCCGCCAGTACCTCTACACTAATATCCTCCTTGTAATGTTCATAAATATAACTTTTGGCTTTTGCCACTTCGTCTCTGGAACCGCTTTTTGTCTCACTGGTCTGTTTTTCCAGAGCATAAATACAGTTCTCTACCATCTGCAGCACGGCCTGAATCGATGGCAACTCGTATACTTTTTGTATCGCCTTCTCCAGCTTTCTGCCCTCCATGTGCAGTTTCTCATAAAACTCCTTAACCAGATTAGAAAACATAAATTTCGTATAGATCTGAGAGTAATGTTCCAGCCCTTCCACACTGTTTTTCAGAAAATGATAGTGCTCCCAAAGATGCATCATATCCTCCAGCTGGATATCACGAATCATATTGTTGAGCATATCACTGAGAAACTGTTCTGCCGGTGATTCACGAATGGTTTTTTCCGGAAGAAACAGACGGTTTTCCTTATGGTAATATTTATTTTCAATCCTCGTATCCAGTTCCCGAAAAGACTCCGGAATTTCAAGCACATCCCCAATCTCTCTGCCTGCTGCCACATAAAAACGTTCCCCAAAATGACTGTTCACCCAGGAGCACATATGCTGCGCAAACACTTTCTGATCACAGCTGCTTTGCACCATACAAAGTTCCTGATTTTTATCCAGATTAAAAAACTTCATCTTCTGCTGCATTTCCACAGTTACATCACGAATAAACAGTTCCTCATTCTCTTCAAAAAAATTATCCTCACTCTCCAGAAGAATCAGTTGACGAATTTTCTTCCAGTCTTTCACATCGATGCGTTCTCCAATCTGATTCAGAAGTTCCTGATCTCCCTGATAAAGAAACTTGCCGAAGAAATATTCTTCCAGAGAATCCTGGTTCCACTGTTTTTCCTCTCTCTGGCGAATTCTGGAATTGATTTCCTCCAATAACTGATCGACTGTTTTATGAAACTCCTCCGGATCTACCGGCTTTAAAACATAATTGAACACTCCAGATTTCATCGCCTGTCTGGCGTACTCAAACTCTCCATAGCCACTGAAAATGACCATCTCGATATCCGGCTGTAACTCCCTTGCTTTTGCTACTAATTCAATTCCATTCATAAATGGCATCTTAACATCTGTAAATAAAATGTCCACCGTCTGTCGCTTCAGCAGCTCACACGCTTC
>JALFVM010000118.1 GCA_022787145.1 Lachnospiraceae bacterium
TGATCTACCCGATGACGACCCCGGATATGATCGCGGATTTTAAGGCGTGCGGTGGTTTTTTGTTGTTGGCAACGGGATTTCGCATGATGAAAGTAAAAGAATTTCCAATCGCAGATATGATTCCGGCTATGATTTTGGTCATGCCAGTCAGCTGGATCTGGAGTAACTATATTGTGACATTTTTTTAAGAAGCATAAAGGAGGAGTTCTATGCAGGAAGTAAAAAATCCGAAAAAACCGTGGATTTACTATTATGGAATTGTGCTGTTGATTATTTTTGTATTGAATGTGATTGCAGTTCCACAGTTTGCAAAAATGAAAATAAAAGAAGTAGATTACGGGACATTTATGACCATGACCGAAAATAGAGAAATTGAAGAAGTGGAAGTACAGAGCAATGAAATTTTGTTCAAAGATAAGGAAAGTGATACGATTTACAAAACAGGTGTGATGTATGATCCGGATCTGGTGTCCAGACTGCATGAGTCGGGAGCAAAATTTACGAGTGAAATTGTGGAAGAGATGTCTCCGCTGATGAATATATTTCTTTCCTGGATTTTGCCGCTGATGATTTTTATGGCCGTTGGTCAGATTTTATCTAAAAAAATGATGAAAAAAATGGGCGGCAAAGATTCCATGATGTTCGGAATGGGAAAAAGCAATGCCAAGATCTATGTAAAATCTTCGGAGGGAATCCGGTTTTCGGATATTGCAGGCGAGGATGAGGCAAAAGAAAATCTGACAGAAATTGTAGATTATCTGCACAATCCGGATAAATATAGGGAAATCGGTGCCTCCATGCCAAAAGGGATCCTTCTGGTAGGCCCTCCGGGAACCGGAAAAACGATGCTGGCCAAGGCGGTAGCCGGGGAAGCAAATGTATCTTTCTTTTCTATGTCCGGATCAGAATTTGTGGAAATGTTTGTCGGTATGGGTGCATCCAAAGTGCGAGATCTTTTTAAGCAGGCCAAAGAGAAAGCTCCCTGTATTGTATTTATCGATGAAATTGATGCAATCGGCAAGAAGCGAGACGGACAGATTGGCGGAAATGATGAGAGAGAACAGACCTTGAATCAGCTTTTGACGGAGATGGATGGATTTGAAGGGAATACAGGTGTCATTATTCTGGCGGCGACCAACCGACCGGAATCTCTCGATCCGGCGCTTACAAGACCGGGACGTTTTGACCGAAGAGTTCCGGTAGAACTGCCGGATCTTGATGGAAGAGAAGCGATACTGCGGGTGCATGCCCGAAAGATCAAGGTTTCGGATAATGTAGATTTCAAACAGATTGCAAGGATGGCTTCCGGTGCTTCCGGTGCAGAGCTTGCCAATATTGTAAATGAAGCAGCGCTTCGGGCAGTAAGAGACGGCAGAAAATTCGCTACGCAGGCAGATCTGGAGGAAAGCATTGAAGTTGTTATTGCCGGATACCAGAAGAAAAATTCAATTCTTACTACAAAAGAGAAGCTGATTGTTTCCTATCATGAGATTGGTCATGCCCTGGTGGCTGCAAAGCAGACCGATTCGGCACCGGTACAGAAAATCACGATCATTCCAAGAACGTCCGGCGCTCTTGGATATACGATGCAGGTGGATGAAGGCAATCATTATCTGATGTCCAAGACAGAAATTGAAAATAAGATTGCTACCTATACCGGCGGAAGGGCGGCAGAGGAAGTAGTATTTGGTGAGGTTACGACAGGCGCTTCCAATGATATTGAGCAGGCGACAAAGCTTGCAAGAGCAATGATCACACGTTTTGGTATGAGTGAAGAGTTTGACATGGTGGCAATGGAAACCGTGAGCAATCAGTATCTGGGCGGTGATACTTCTCTGGCATGCTCTGCAGATACACAGAGAGAAATTGACCGACAGGTGGTGGAAACAGTAAAAAGACAGCATGAGAAAGCAATACAGATTCTTGTGGAAAACAAGGTGAAACTGGATGAACTTGCAAAATTCTTGTATGAGAGAGAAACGATTACAGGAGAAGAATTTATGAAGATTCTGAACAGTTAGAATCTTTGTGAAAGGAAAAAACAATGGAAATATATATCAGAACTGCATCTGAAGAGGATGCGGCGGCTCTTCTGGAAATTTATGCGCCGTATGTGGAGCATACAGCAATTACCTTTGAGTATGTGGTGCCGACGGTGGAGGAGTTTGGTTCCAGAATCAAACGGATATTGAAAAAGTATCCGTATCTGGTGGCTGAGAGAAATGGGATTATTGTTGGCTATGCATACGCAGATGTGTTCAAAGGACGCGCAGCATATGACTGGGCGGTGGAGACGACCATTTATGTAAAACAGGATCAGAAAAAGACTGGTGTAGGAAAAGCACTGTATGAGGTATTGGAAAAAACTCTGGCAAAACAGCATATCTTGAATCTGAATGCATGCATTGCCTATTGCAGCGAGGAAGACGAGTATCTCACAAAAAACAGTGTGCAGTTCCATGAACACATGGGCTATAAAATGGCAGGCGAATTTCATCAGTGCGGATATAAATTTCATCGATGGTACCATATGGTCTGGATGGAAAAGCTGATTGGAGAGCATGTGGAAAATCCACCTGCTGTCCGGGCTTTCCCTGAGATAGGATTTACGACTGAGAAGGTGTGACCGGATCAGCAAACAATCCTATCTCAGGTGGATTGTAAGAAAAGATCACAAAGCTGATCAAAACAATACACAGCAAAGAACATAAGAAAAATTGATGATGTTTCATTTTGCAGGACAATGTCCATCGGTAAATGCAGAAGAAAGAAAAGATAACACTGAATATAAAAGTTGCAATATCCAGAAACAGAAAATGATTCCCCAGGATTCCGGTATATGTGTAGAAAATAACGGGAATCAGAAGCGTCCCAAGTAAAATGCCCGCTGGAAATGCAGAGGCAATACAGGGATAGTCCTTTTGTAGTCCGGGAATTGTAAAAAGAGCGTACAGGAGAGTCGGAAAGAAAAAAAGCTTCATGTGTTCCCAGGTGGACTCATTGACTGGAGTGAATAATCCAATCACGAAGTTGTCATTGGACCATTCATAGAAAAAATGTGACAGCGTTCCAAGAATCAGAACAAAGAAAATTCCGATTATGGTATAGATTTTTAAACGATTCATAAAAAAGCACCTCTGAAATAGTATATTCCGGAGGTGGGTATTTTATACTTTTTCTTGCATTATCTTGTATGTGCACCGCTTTTCTATTCGCCGAAACACTTCCTAACGGCAAGGTTTTCGTGTCGCTTACTTCCGGAGTTTTTCTCATGACCTGCACTCCCCTGAGAGGGATACCACCGCCCAGGCATGTCGATTTTCTTGCTTTTTCTGCGCCGCTTATGGATTGCTCTTGACGCAAACTTGCACACAGTGCTCAAACAGTGCGTCGCGAGCAATCACTCTGCTCGAAAAATCTGCGAAAATTTCTCCAAATGCCTGGACAGTGGTATCCCTCTCAGGGGAGTGCAGGTCATGTAGAAAACTCCTATATTTTCCTGTATTTTGCAGTATTTTCTTGCCTTCCTGTAAATCATACAAAGTCTGAATTTGGTGCTTGTGGGCTATCCGTCCACGTAATACCTGTAAAGGCAACTGCCATTCGTGTAGAACAGCCAATTTGCACAAAACCATCACCTTCCGAAATCAAAGTGCCGGTTTGTCCGCTTGTTCCGGCAGACCTTTGGCAGATTTTCGCAGTCCTGGCGAGCAGAGCGATTGCTTTGAAAACACTGTTTGAGCGCATAGCGCGAGATTGTTTGAAAAGCAATCCATAGGCGGCGCAGCCAAACAAGAAAATCAACAGGTTGACGGAACAAGCGGACAAACCTGCACTTGATGTGGAAAACCTTCCCTGTGCAAATGGCTGTTCGGAACCCCCCAAACCCAACCTTGCCGTTGGAAAATGCTTCGGCGAACGGGAAAGTGGTGCACATACGAATTGCTATTGCAGGGTGTCGGCTACATGTTTGACGAAAAGTTCACGAATGCCTTTATACTCGCCAAGGCCTTTGAGGACGGTTTCTACCTGGAAGCCCTCCTGTACAAACTGAGAATACCAGGATTCTGGATCATCGCCTGCCATATCGTTTTTGGCATGGTCTCCGGCTACAATCATAAATGGTGCCAGTACGACTTTTTTCGGAGCGTAGGCTTTGATCATTTTCATCAGAGACTGCATGGATGGGTAGGCCTCTACCGTTCCGAGGAAAATGTTTGGATGTCCTTTGTCCTTGAACGCATAATCCAAAGCTGCGTAGATGGCGTTGGAGTAATGGGTGGTTCCGTGACCCATAAGAACCAGAACTTCCTCTTCACTTAAATAAGAAAATTCTTCTGCAATGGCATTGATGACCGTCTGATTGTCTTCCTCGGAAGTCAGAAGCGGTGTTCCAAAGCGAATCGAATGGAACGATTCCCGATAAGAAAGAGCATCCTCTTTCATCAGTTCGTTTTCAATTCCGTTGATGACGTGAGTCGGCTGGATGATCACGTCTGTGATGCCGTCTGCAATCATTTCTTCCATGGCTTCTTTCACATTATTAATATGAAGATTGTCCCTCTTCTTTAATTTGGCCAGAATCATTTTGCTGGTCCATGCCCGGTAGAGTTTGTAATCCGGGTAGGCGTTGGCGATGTCTTTTTCGATGGCTTCAATCGTTACTTTTCGAGTTGCTTCGTAGCTGGTGCCGAAGCTGACGACAAGGATTGCCTTGTGGTTTTCCTGATTCATAAGTTCTTTTCCTCCGTAAAATGGTTGGTTATTGATTTCTTCTATGTATTTTTCCAACACAGATAGATTTCTGGGAAGGGGAAGCGAAGATTTTAAAATTCCCTTTCGGCAGAGACTGTGGAACAATTGAAGGACGGCTGGCTGTTCCAGATTTGTCTCGGCAAGTGCGCTCTGGTTACTGAAAACCTCGATGGGTGTGCCCTGCATCAGTACTTTTCCGTCTTTAAAAAGAAAAATGTCATCTGCCCATTCGAGTGCATAATTGACGTCGTGTGTGGACATCAGTACAGTGATTCCCTCGTCTGTCAGACGGTCTATGATGTGGTTCACCATGGTCGTGTGTTTAGGGTCGAGAGCAGCAGCCGGTTCATCGAGAATGATGATTTCTGGATGCATGACGAGGATATCTGCGATAGAAACCTGTTTTTTCTGACCGCCGCTGAGTGCATGTGTCGGCTTATGGCGAAATGGTGTGATCTCCAGATAGTCAATCACCTGCTCGACTTCTTCTTTGGCTTTTTCCTCAGAGACTCCGAGATTTAAGATACCGAAGGAAATCTCCTGGTAAACGCTGGCGGAAAAAAGCTGGTTGTCCGGATCCTGGAAGATGATGCCTACCTTTGCACGAAGATCCAGAAGTCCTTTTTTGGAGTAGTCGATGGGCTCTCCGTTGAAGTACAGTGTGCCGGACGAAGGGCGGTGGATGCCGTTGCAGCACAGGAAAAACGTTGATTTTCCGGAGCCGTTGGCACCCATAAAGGCAACTTTGTGTCCGCGTTTGATTTCCAGGGACAGACCGTTGAGTGAGTGGCTGTTTTCGTCATCGTAGGAGAAATAAAGGTTTTCTGCTTTTAAGATGATATCTTCTTTTGTGGTTTGCGTAGTTGTTTTCATAGGAACATTCCTTTCAAAATAAGGATGAGAAATAAAAATATTTCAAAACATACAATCAGAACAATCTGTTTTTTCTCAGCCGGATGATTTTCATTCAGAACATGAATGCTTCCGTCATAGCAGCGCGCCTCCATTGCGTCATAGAGTGCGTTCGCCTGTTTGAAGGAGCGGACAAAAAGAACGGAAGCCATGCTGCTGAAACATTTCAGTGAGGTTCGATAGTCTTTGTTGCCGAGTCTTGAATTTTGCGCAGTAGTGACAGCGGAAGCGACACGCATCAATATAAAAATAAAACGGTAGATCAAAAGCATCAGTTCAATGACAATTTTCGGGCAATGCAGTCGGCGAAGCACCTCTAAAATATCCGGCATTGGTGTGTTGAACGACAGAAAATAGAGGCAGGATACCCCGGAAAGCGCTGTCAAAATCAATTGCACGGAATAGAAGAATGCATGGCGGCTGCTTGTCAGATACCAGGAACCGATGGGAATGGCAAAGAGGTCAAGCGGTTCTCTGGAAATGTTAAACATGATGGCCAGTGTGCTGAGAAAAAGAAATGCAAGCGGAATGGCCATATAGTGCCGATAGCGAAAAAAAGGGATTCCGCCCTTATGTACAGTCAGAATCCCATTTACAGCTAATACAATACAGGCAATCGCAATGGAATGGCTCATGACACAAATCAGAAGCGTAGAAATTGCGTACCCGAATTTGACACCGGCATTGACATATCTAAGCTTGGAATTATAACACAGCTTATCAATGGTTATCATAGGAAACTCCTTTCACCGGTTTTTGTTGTTATTCACCCTGGCCAAGCTTTTTGCGTTCCACCAGGCGTCCCATATAAAAAGCGATGACTCCCACGCCAATACCGGTCTGGATGCAGAAGAGAAGACTTTCCACTTCTCCTGGAAGTTCTCCGCCGATTAGTTTTTCTACGATTGGTTCTGCAATCGGCTGAAAGCCGGAATCCACTTCTTCTACGACCGTGCTTCCCGCATCATCAGAACCGCCAAACTCGGCGTCTTTGCGTGCAAACAATGGGATAAAAGCCATAAGAAAGATGAAAATAGTAAGTAAAAGGACAATGGTACGTTTCTTCATTTCTAGTGCACCTCCTTCATAAATCCAATCGCACGAAGCTCCGGTTTTGCGTAAGTTTCCAGTGCCATAACAATCATACAGGTAATCAGACCTTCGATAACCGCCAGAGGAATCTGGGTAGGCGCAAATACCGTCAGGAATTTGCCGAGTGCTACTGCAATCGAGGTATCGGTATGGTGCGCGAGGGCAAGCTGTACAGCAGTGATGCAGTAAGTAAAAAGATCGCCCAGGCATGCCGCAAGAAATACAGTCACATAACGGTTCCACTTGCATTTGATGCCCAGTCGGTAAATTCCGTAGGAAACGAAAGGTCCGGCAACTGCCATGGAAAACGTGTTCGCTCCTAACGTTGTCAGTCCTCCGTGTGCCAGAAGAATTGCCTGGAACAAAAGGACAATGATGCCGAGAATGCTGACAGCAGACGGTCCGAACAGAATGGCTCCAAGACCAGTACCTGTCATATGAGAGCAGCTTCCGGTAACTGACGGAATCTTTAAGGAAGAAATCACGAATACAAAGGCACCGGCCATGGCCAGAAGCACCAGTGTTTTGCGATTGGCTTCAATGGTTTTTCGGATTGAGAAAAAACCGGCCAGAAGAAATGGAATGCAGATTACACCCCATGCGACGCAAAAGCCGACAGGAAGATATCCCTCCATGATATGCATGCCATACGCCACCGGCATAATTCCGAAGGAGAATGCCAGAATGGTCGTAACGATTAATAGTTTCTTTTGCAATTTGCTCATTTAAAAGCCTCCTCTTCAATTATTTTGAACGAGAAATCAATTATGGAAAAAAGAAACGGTATCATTTTCATCCATAAAAAAACCGCCAAAGCGGCGGGTACAAAAGCAATCCCTCATCCATTTGTTAAGGACTGCCTTACACTCAGCCATCGTTCGTAACTAGTGTAATTCCACGCAGGGCAGTTCTTCTGACTTCGGTGTCCTCATTCATACAGCCTTCCCAGTTTCCCAGTGACATATTTGCATGAACTCAACCTTCACAGCGGCGCGACCGTGCAAGCTTCTACTTGCTTTTCTATTAACTCCAAAATTGGAGACCTCTGCATGTTTGATTTGTTCATATTGTACACTTATTGCACTTTTTTGTCAATTATATTCCCCTTTCTTGGTAAAAATAAATAGAAAAAGAATACGCTGTCTTTACTTGACAAAAATCTGTCTGCGTTTTATTGTGTATAGAGATGCGTAATTGCACGAAAAATCGTGAATATGGAGCAATTATGGAAGAATAGGAAATCTGGAGGAGTGTAGATTGTGATTTCAATGATTGGAATTGACCACAGCAAAGCACCGGTGGATATTCGTGCTTTGTTTTCTTTTACAAAGAAAAATGCCGGTGAGGCTATGGAGCGTGTAAAAGAACAGGAGGGCGTGCTGGGGTGTGTGATTCTCTCCACCTGCAATCGTATGGAGCTGTGGATCAGTACAGCGCAGGATGACGAGAGGGACCTTTATCAGCAATTGTGTGAATTAAAGGGAATTAAAGAAGAATCCTTTCGTTCGTATTTTACGCAGCGTCAGGAAGAGGAGGCAGTAGAGCATCTGTTTTATCTGACGAGTGGTTTAAAATCGCAGATTTTGGGGGAGGATCAGATTTTAACGCAGGTTAAAGATGCGCTGACACTGGCAAGAGAACATTATACTACGGACAATGTTCTGGAAGTGCTGTTTCGCATGGCGGTGACGGCAGGCAAAAAAATCAAGACAAATGTGGCTTTTTCCAGAGGTAATCCGTCGGTGATTCATCAGGCCATCCAGTTTCTGGAGAAAGAAGATTATACCGTGCGCACAAAAACTTGCATGGTGATTGGAAATGGTGAGATGGGAAAAATGGCTGCACAGACGCTCAGAGAGGCAGGAGCAGATGTGACAGTAACGGTACGTCAGTATCGAAGTGGTGTGGTAAATATTCCTGTCGGATGCAAGCGAATCAATTATGGAGATCGTATGGAGTATCTTCCAAAGTGTGATCTCGTTGTCAGCGCGACGGCAAGTCCAAATTTTACACTTCGTGAGGAACTGTTTGCAGACATTACTCTGGAAAAACCGTTGATTTTGATTGATCTTGCCGTTCCGAGAGATATTGAGCCGAAGCTTGGCGAGCATGCAGAGATTACGCTGTACGATATGGACAGTTTCCGGCTGAAAGAAACGCCAAAAGAGCTCGAGGAAAGCCTTGCCCAGGCAGGAGCAATCGTGAGAGAGCAGATGGCAGAATTTGAAAACTGGTATTCTGGAAAAGATCTCTTTCCGAGAATTGATGAGATCAAGGCGGAGGCGGTGAAAGATTTAAATCTTCGCATACATAAAATTATGCGTGCGCTTCCTCTTAGCACGCAAGAGCAGCAGGAGCTTTTGGAGTGTATCGATACAGCAGCGGGAAAGGTTGTCAACAAGATGATTTTTGGGTTGCGTGATTCACTGGAGCAGCAGGCGTTTGCGGAATGTGTGGCTGGATTGGAGAAGGTCTATGAGGAATAAGTCAGAGCGTCTGTTTCCGATGTTTGTCGATATTTCTGATTGGCCGATTCTTGTCGTAGGTGCCGGAAAGATTGCGCAGCGAAGAATTGAGACTCTGTTGCAGTTTGCATTGTCTATCACTGTGGTTGCACCGGAGTGTTCGAAAAAAATCAGACAGTGGGCACAGGAGGGGAAAATCTGCCTGAAACAGCGTGCGTATGTGCCGCAGGATTTGGATGGAATGCGCATGGTGTGTGCAGCAACCAGTCAGAATGTATTGAATGAGGAAATCGGACAGGAATGTCGAAAAAAAGGCATTCTGGTGAATGTGTGCAGTGACAAAATGCAGTGTGATTTTCATTTTCCGGGCATCGTATTGAAAGAAGAATTGACGATTGGAATCAATGCTTCCGGAAAAAATCACAGGAAGGCAAAAGAGGCAAGGATTGCCATTGAAAAATGTATGCAGGGACGAATTGTTGAGTAGTCGTGACATATAGAAACACATTTTATAGAGGAGAGAACCGCAAAGATATGGAGAAAAGAAAGGTTATCATTGGAAGCCGTGAGAGCAGGCTGGCAGTCATTCAAAGTGAGATGGTGCGTGATTTCATAGCGAAAAATAACCCGGATCTGGATGTGGAGCTTCTGACCATGAAAACGACCGGGGATAAAATATTAGACCGGACTTTGGATAAAGTCGGCGGAAAGGGATTATTTGTCAAAGAGCTGGACAAGGCACTTGTTGACGGAAGGAGTCAACTGTCTGTACACAGTCTCAAAGATTTGCCGATGGAGGTGTCAGAAGATCTTCCGGTTTTGGCATTTTCGAAGAGAGAAGATCCAAGAGATGTTCTGATTCTGCCGGAAGGTGTGAAGGAACTGGACAAAAGCAAGCCCATTGGAAGCTCAAGCCTTCGAAGAATTTTGCAGTTAAAGAAGCTGTTTCCGGATATGGAATGCAAAAGTGTGCGTGGAAATCTTCAGACGCGGCTTCGCAAGCTGGATGCGGGAGAATACAGTGCTCTGGTATTGGCGGCAGCCGGTGTAAAGCGACTGCATCTGGAGCATAGAATCAGTCGCTATTTTGAGGTAAACGAGATTCTTCCGGCGGCTGGACAGGGCATTCTTGCTGTGCAGGGAAAAGCTGGAGAGGATTACTCCTATCTGGATGGATATGGAGATGCAGATGGTGCCTGTGCAGCTCTGGCGGAGCGTGCTTTTGTGCGTTATCTCGATGGTGGATGTTCTTCTCCTGTGGCAGCGCACGCAATATTGGATGGAGACACATTGACTCTGGAAGGGCTGTACTATGTGGAGCGTACAGGAGAATATTTTAAGGAAAAGATACAGGGAGAGCGCAGCGAGTGCGAGAGACTCGGTGAGGAACTTGCAAAAAGAATGAAAGAAACATATGAGGTGGCAAAAGCATGACAACAGGAAAGGTATGGCTGGTAGGAGCCGGGCCGGGAGATATCGGCCTGTTTACAAAAAAAGGAATGGAAGTACTGCAGAATGCAGAGGTTGTAGTATATGACAGTCTGGTTGGACAGGGTGTGCTCTCGATGATTCCCAAGGACGCAATTACCATCAACGTGGGAAAACGTGCAGGCAATCACACACTTCCACAGGAGGGAATCAATCAGGTTCTCCTGGAACAGGCACAGAAAGGATACCGTGTGGTGCGTCTTAAAGGCGGAGATCCGTTTTTATTCGGAAGAGGCGGAGAGGAGCTGGTGCTTTTGAAAGAGCATCAGATTCCTTATGAAATCGTGCCGGGTGTGACGTCTCCTCTGGCTGTTCCGGCTTATAACGGAATTCCGGTGACACACAGAGATTTCTGTTCTTCGCTGCATATCATTACGGGACATAAAAAAGCAGGGATGGCGTATGACATTGATTTTGAAGCACTGGTGCGCACCAAAGGAACGCTTGTCTTTCTGATGGGTGTGACGGCACTGGAAGACATTTGCAATTGTCTGATGAAGGCTGGCATGGATGCGGATATGCCTGCGGCTATTTTGCAGCAGGGAACAACAGCGGGACAGAAGCGTATCGTAGCAACGGTAGGAACTTTAAAGGCAGAGGTGGACCGTCAGGGAATCGAGACACCTGCGATTATCGTGGTGGGTAAAGTGTGCAGTCTGGCAAAAGAGTTTGCCTGGTACGAAGAGCTTCCGTTGGCTGGTTATAAAGTGCTTCTGACACGGCCGAGAGATTTGATTTCTTCGATGGCGCAGAAGCTGCGTGCGCAGGGCGCGGAGGTGCTGGAACTTCCGGCTATTCGCACAGAGGCGACTGAAGATAATGAGGCACTTCGCCGTGCGTGGAAGCAGATGCAGCAGTATCAGTGGCTGGTGTTTACCAGTCCGACCGGCGTGAAAGTATTTTTTGAGCAGATGAAGAGGGAGTGCTGTGATATCCGTATGCTTGGAACTGTAAAAATTGCGGCAATCGGTGAGGGAACAAAGAAAGCGCTCCGTGAGAGAGGTCTTTTTGTGGATTTGATGCCGGAGATTTATGATGGAGAAAATCTGGCAAGAACACTTGCAGCAGAGTTATCCGGTGGAGAAAACATTCTGATTCCGAGAGCCGAAGCCGGAAATCTTGAGCTGGTGAAAATTTTAAAAGAGGCTGGAGCGTGTGTGGATGATGTTGCGACGTATCGTACCTGTTATGAAAGTCAGGATGTCATTGATGAGGCGGCTGAATTTGAAAAAGGAAAGATTGACTGTGCTGTCTTTACCAGCGCTTCTACGGTAAGAGGATTCGCAGAGGCAGTACAGGGACTGGATTTTAGCAAAGTAAAAGCAGCCTGCATCGGAAAACAGACGAGAGCAGAGGCCGAAAAGTATGGCATGCAGACTTGGATGGCAAAGAAGGCGACCATGGACAGTCTGGTACAGCTGGTCATTGATATGAAAAATGAAGGAGATGGACAAAATGATTAAGAGACCGAGAAGAATCAGAGGAAATGAACACATCAGACGAATGGTGAGAGAGACAAGAATGGACAAATCTTCGCTGATCTATCCGTTATTTGTCATAGATGGAGAAAATATTGAGGAAGAAATTCCGACGATGCCGGGACAGTTCCGCTACAGTGTGGACCGTCTTCCGTACGAACTGGAGCGCCTTTCCAAAGCGGGAGTATCGAACCTGATGCTGTTTGGAATTCCGGCTGTGAAGGATGCAGTGGGATCTCAGGCGTACGCGGAGGATGGAATCGTACAGCGTGCACTTCGCGAGGGCAAAAAACAGTTCCCGGATCTGTATTATATTACAGATGTATGTATGTGCGAGTATACTTCACACGGACATTGCGGTGTACTCTGCGGTCATGATGTGGAAAATGACCAGACGCTTGAGCTGTTATCCAAAACAGCTTTATCTCATGTGCAGGCAGGGGCAGATATGGTAGCGCCGTCTGATATGATGGACGGACGCGTACTTGCAATCCGCAACAAACTTGATGAGAATGGATTTAAAGAAACTCCGATTATGTCTTATGCAGTCAAATATGCATCGGCATTTTATGGACCGTTCCGCGATGCGGCAGGTTCTGCTCCGGCGTTTGGAGACAGAAAGAGTTATCAGATGGATCCGCACAACCGAAAGGAAGGACTGAAAGAGGCACTCCTCGATGTGGAAGAAGGTGCAGATATCATTATGGTAAAACCGGCGCTTTCTTATCTCGATATCATTTCCGATGTATCGAGAGAAATCAACCTTCCGGTTGCAGCTTACAGCGTAAGCGGGGAATATGCAATGGCAAAAGCGGCAGCGAAGCTTGGATATATGGAAGAAGATCGCGTCATCTGTGAGATGGCTGTCAGCACGTATCGCGCCGGTGCAGAGATTTATTTGACTTATTTTGCAAAAGAACTGGCGAAGTTTATGGATGAAGGGAGAATTGGATAATGGCTGCAAAATCAGAAGCATTATTTGAGAGAGCGGTGAAATGCATTCCGGGAGGTGTCAACAGTCCGGTGCGTGCGTTTGGTTCCATTGGAGGGACACCGAGATTTATCAAAAAGGCAAAAGGAAGCCATATTTTTGATGTAGATGGAAACGAATACATTGATTACATTGATTCCTGGGGCCCTTGTATTCTGGGACATGACCATCCGGCAATCCGTGAGGCTGTCGTGAAAGCTGCCGAGAATGGACTGAGTTTTGGCTGCGCCACTGAGATTGAGGTGGAGATGGCAGAGTTTATCTGTGAAAGAATTCCGTCGATTGAGATGATCCGTATGGTAAACTCCGGTACAGAGGCGGTTATGAGTGCGCTTCGTGCGGCAAGAGGCTATACAGGAAGAGATAAGATCATCAAATTTGCCGGATGTTATCACGGACACAGCGATGCCATGCTGGTCAGTGCCGGTTCCGGTGTGATGACAAGCGGCGTTCCGGACAGTGCCGGTGTGACGAAGGGATGTACACAGGATACGCTGACAGCCGTCTACAATGATCTGGACAGTGTGCGCCAGATTATGGAGGCGAACGAAGGACAGGTGGCAGCTGTGATTGTGGAGCCGGTAGGCGCCAATATGGGTGTGGTACTGCCGGAAGAAGGATTTTTGCAGGGACTGCGTGATCTTTGTACAAAAAACGGTGCTCTGTTGATTTTTGATGAGGTGATTACTGGTTTCCGTCTTGGATTTACAGGGGCACAGGGACGTTTTGGTGTGACACCGGATTTGACTACTTATGGAAAAATTATCGGAGCAGGTATGCCGGTAGGCGCTTACGGCGGAAGAAAAGAAATCATGGAGATGGTCTCTCCAGCAGGTCCTGTTTATCAGGCAGGTACCTTAAGCGGAAACCCGATTGCGATGGTAGCGGGTCTGACACAGCTTAGAATCCTGTATGAGAATCCGGATATCTATCAGAAGCTGGAGAAAAAAGGAGAGAAGCTGTACGGCAGTATCACAGAAATACTTGCCGAGAAGCAGGCACCGTGTCGCGTTAACCATATCGGTTCTCTGGGCTGTGTCTTTTTTACCACGGAGAGCGTAACGGACTATGCTTCTGCAAAAACTTCTGACACAAAGGCTTATGCGGATTATTTTCATTACATGCTGAACCATGGTGTGCATCTTGCACCGGCGCAGTTTGAGGCGATGTTCCTCTCAGATGCGCATACCAGCGAAGATATTGAGAAGACACTGGAATTAGTGAGAAATTATTAGAAAAAATCATGGGTTGTTTGGATAGCAACTGTATCAATAAAGTTCCAATGGATGCAGATCGTTTATCTTTTTCTCCTTGTTCCCGGCACCATTTTAGATTTATCGACATCAATGCTCTATATAAAACTGCAAATGATTTCTGATGTAAAAAATAATATAGGATAAGGAAAGAAGGCGTGCTTTATGAGTGAAGAACGTGTTATCTTGAGCGAAAGACTGGAAGATTTAAAAAAAGCAGTTGAGTGGGGCAGAGAGCAGCAAAAGAAAATACTGAATGACAAGGGTAATTATGCCCTCAATCACAAGGAACAAGGAGACGCTCATGAATTATCTCCGGAACGAAAGAGGAGAGAGTTCCAATAATGTTGCTGAACGCAGGGCAAGGTTCTATCTAACCGGACGAAAAGAATTTCTGTTCCACGACACTGTAAATGGAGCGATGATAAGTGCAATCGTCCTCAGTCTTATAGAAACGGCAAAGGCAAACAGACTGAATATCTATCAATACTTGTACACTCTGTTACTGTATATACCGGACTATAAAAATGAGTTTGCAGACGTAAAATAACTGATGGCATAGAGTGAATTCATAAAAGAGAGATGTTCCGAGGTAATAGATACGGAAAAAGAAAACCAGAAAATTGTGGGAACCTTTCAATCTAAGGTTCCCTAGAAGTCGTGCACGGGTGATTATTAATCTCTTACGTATAAATCTATTGAATACAGAAAAGGGTATGATGTTGTGTATAAACCAGACCAGTTTAAATTGACTATTGATGGGAAAGCATATGAATAAGTGTATGAAGAAGGATGTGAGTGTCTGACTAGAGAAAAATGCGGTACTGAAATAAGACTCAATACCGCATTTCAATGATTTTCATTATTTGTTCTTTTTCTTCAATAAGCCAACAAGGATACACAGGATGCTTGCGATTCCACCGAAAAGTAAAACTAAAACAAAGGTATTCGCATTGAAACAAAGGTTATTCTCCCAATTCGAGAAATCTGCATACAAAATGGTCAATTGGCTTTTATGTTCTATAAAATATGCACAGACGTCATTTGAAAAAGCTGTCCAGATACTGACAATAGCTGTGATGATTCCTGCTTTTATCCACGTATTTACTTTAAGGTATCTTGCAATTACAAAAACAAGCCATACACCAGTCATCATTACAGTAGCAACGATAAAGCCAATTCGCATTCCTTCTATGTCGCCGAAATGGATGCAGACTTCAAATATTGTTAAATAGAGCCACAGGGTATCCCACACCATTGTAAGTAATGCTTTTTTATCTGTTAATGTTATCGGTAATGTTACATTTTGGATTACTAAAGGAAACAAAACGATAGACAATCCAAAGATTGTAGGTACAGACCACAGGATGAATTCTCCACCACCGTTCATTCTGTCAACGAAAAACATAATTAGTAATAATGCCAAAACACCAACCATAATACTCTTAACCAGTCTTTTTTCTTGACTCATCAATGGAACGACTGTTAATGCGGCTACCAGCAGCATGGAAGCTACCAATACAGAAAATACACCAAGTCCACCACCGTTTGTCATTTCAATAATAAACGTTATTACGATTGGGATCATCAATAATAATGCAATAATGGCTCCTGCTTTATATGCTGCATTTCTTTCTTTTTTCGCATGTCTTGCGAGAACTCCTGCGGACTCTTTTTTTATGACAGAATCAATCGTGTCATTTTTTAATTCTTCATAAATTTTCCGGCATGCTTCGCATGTTGACAGGTGCTGTTTTACTAACTCTTTGCTAACTGGATTGCATGCATCATCAAAATACAAAGGCAGTAAATCCTGTACAATTTCACATTCATTAAAATCGTTTCTATTCATTTTTCTCCATCCTTTCCTGAATTTTTATTCTCGCCCTATGATAAGTTACTCTTGCCCAATTTTCCGTTTTTCCAAAAATCAACCCGATTTGCGAAAAAGATAATTCTCCAAATACTCTCAGCTGGAATACTTCTTTATAGGGTTCTTGCAGTTCATGAAGAACTAAATGTATCCGCAAGGCAGTATCTTTATCTTCCGTTTCCGCCTCTATATCAACAGAAGAGGACGATACCATGGATTCATCTAATTTTGAGAACTTTGCGTTTTTTCTGTGTTCGTCTATTGCAAGATGTTTTGCAATACCACACAGCCATGACAATTCGCTGGATCGTCCTTCAAATTTTTTTTTAGCTGTCATCGCCTTATAAAAAGTATTTTGTGTAATTTCTTCTGCAATGGACTGGTTCTTAACGAGTGTCATTACATAAGAATATACTTGCATATAATACGAATGGTATAATTTCTCGTAATCCAGATCTTCTCACCTCCTTTTCTACATAGGTAAGTCGGAGAAAAGTTAAATTCGTTACAACTTTTCGCAATTATTTTATATTATTTTTACTCTGAATGAAACCTATGATAGCCGCAACCTAAATAAAAAGCGGTACTGAAAAATATCAGTACCGTGAAAGTGTTAGATATTACCATAAGTACGCCTGTCCCTGCCAAAATAGGTGAAAATCTATATGGAATCGGAATATCAGATCGGTGACAAGTTTCTTTAGCTTGAAAAAGAGATGCCTGTAACCGGACTCGGTGATTCAAAAGTAATAAAAGTAGTTGTCTAATCTCAGATGAGGTAGCAGTATTGGTGTTATGAACGCACCATGACCCAGGGCTCTGTCGAGCCTTGGGTCAGATGTTCTGGTAATTTAATTACCGAATAATTTAGAGGTAGGAATTTATGCATGGAACATGGTTCCGGTTTTGCCCTGGATGGCATCTCTTGATTTTTCAAGGAGGGTAATGAGTGCGGTGCGTCCCGGTTTTGACTGGGCAAAGTCAACGGCTGCCTGCACCTTCGGCAGCATGGAGCCTGGTGCGAAATGACCTTCGCTGATGTACTGGTTTGCTTCCTCAACGGAGAGGTCACTGAGCCATTTCTCATCCGGTTTTCCGAAGTTGATGGCAACTTTTTCAACTGCGGTCAGAATGATCAGGTAATCTGCATCCAGCTCTTTTGCCAGAAGACAGCTTGCGAAATCTTTGTCGATCACTGCACTGGCACCTTTTAAGTGGTTGCCCTGGCGGATAACAGGGATTCCGCCGCCGCCGCATGCGATCACAAGGTCTCCGGAATCGACCATGGTGCGGATGGTACCAATCTCAACGATTTCCACAGGCTTCGGAGAAGCTACGACACGACGGTAGCCTCGTCCGGAGTCTTCTTTCATGATATAATTGTATTTTTCTTCCATCATTTTTGCCTGTTCGGCAGAGACGAATTTTCCGATTGGTTTGGAAGGAGCCTCAAATGCCGGATCATTTTCGTCCACGCGAACCTGTGTGATCATGGTCGCAACCGGCATATCGGTGATGCCACGGTTCAGAAGCTCTTCGCGAAGAGCGTTCTGAAGGTCGTAGCCGATATAAGCCTGGCTCATGGCAACACAGACGGAGAGAGGAGTGTTTGGCTGCTGCGGATCCTCATGAGTCAGGGCGATCATGGCATTGTTTACCATGCCGACCTGTGGGCCGTTACCATGAGCGACAACAACTTCGCAGCCTTCTTCAATCAGATCAACGATTGCCTTTGCAGTAATCTTAACTGCGGCCATCTGTTCCGGAAGTGTGTTTCCAAGTGCGTTACCGCCAAGGGCGATAACGATTCGTTTTTTCTTAGCCATAGCGATGCGCCTCCTGATTTTTATTTGAATACTCTAGGAGTGCCTTTTTCTTCCAGTTTCTTCAGGATGTCGGCCGGATCAGCAAATTTAGCGAGGAAGATCATAGCAGCGATGATGTATGGTTTGTAGCTTGCTTCTTTGTATAACGGATCTCTATAGCGATCGAATACGCTTGCATCTACTTCTCCTTCTTCACAGCTTACGCCTGTGATATCAGCCGGCAGGCAGTGCATGTAAAGTGCTTTTCCGTCTTTTGTAGTAGCCATGAGCTCTTCTGTACATGCCCAGTCTTTGTGCTCTGCGTTCTGAGCAAGAAGCTCTTTCTCGAGAGCTTTGATGCCTTCTGTGTCGCCGTTTCCGTACAGCTCGGTACGTTTTTCCATTGCAGCGAATGGAGCCCAGCTCTTTGGATATACGATATCAGCATCTTTGAATGCTTCTGCCATGTTGTTTGTCTTTGTGAAGGAACCGCCGGATTTCTCAGCGTTTGCTGCAGCTACTGCCTCTACCTCCGGGAATACTTCATATCCTTCCGGATGAGCAAGAACAACGTCCATACCGAAACGAGTCATCAGACCGATGATTCCCTGCGGAACAGATAATGGTTTTCCATAAGATGGAGAGTAGGCCCATGTCATAGCCAGTTTTTTGCCTTTCAGATTCTCAACACCGCCAAACTCATGGATGATGTGGAGCATATCTGCCATCGCCTGTGTCGGATGGTCGATATCACACTGCAGGTTTACGAGTGTTGGTTTCTGCTCAAGGATACCATCTTTGTTTCCCTGTGTCACAGCGTCAACAACTTCGTGCATGTATTTGTTTCCTTTTCCGATGTACATGTCATCGCGGATACCGATTACGTCAGCCATGAAAGAAATCATGTTTGCTGTCTCGCGAACTGTCTCGCCGTGAGCTACCTGAGATTTTCCTTCGTCCAGATCCTGCACCTCAAGACCTAACAGGTTACAAGCAGAAGCGAAAGAGAAGCGTGTACGTGTGGAGTTGTCACGGAATAAGGAAATTCCAAGACCGCTCTCAAATACTTTTGTAGAGATGTTGTTTTCTCTCATGTAACGAAGAGCATCCGCCAGTGTGAAGACTGCTTCGATTTCGTCGTCTGTTTTCTCCCATGTAAGGAAGAAGTCACCGTTGTACATTTCTTTGAAGTTTAAAGAGTTGAGTTTGTCGATATAAGTCTGTAAAGTTTTCATATTTAATATCCCCCTAATGATATATTTTTTATTTTTAGATTTCTATTCTATAGGTAAAAATGAAGGTAAATGTCAAAATTATTTGCAGTACTGTGTTGGCAGTGCAGCGTAAACAGCAGCACAAGTAACGAGATCCTGTTTCCATGTTTTCTCGTTTGGAGCATGAGCCTGAGCCTCTGCACCAGGTCCGAATCCGATGCATGGAATGCCGTTTCTTCCCATGATGGATACGCCGTTTGTGGAGAATGTCCATTTGTCTGTCAGTGGGCGAGCCTGTCTCATCTCAAGAGTTTCCTCAGCACCGATACGTTTGTCACCGTACAGACCTTTGTAAGCAGCTTCCAGAGCCTGTGTTACTTTGTGATCCTTCGGAATTGCCCATGTTGGGAAGTAGCACTCAATCTCATATACACATCCTGTGTAAGATGGACGATCGTAGTTGTACATGGAAACTTTTACATCGTCGCCATATTTCTGAACGCTTGGAAGTGCGCGGATTTCATCCAGACAGCTTTCCCATGTCTCACCGAAGGTCATACGGCGGTCCAGAGATACGGAGCAGGAGTCTGCAACTGCACAGCGGCTTGGGGAGGTATAGAAAATCTGGGATGTTGTAACAGTTCCGCGTCCCAGGAAACGAGCCTCTTCCCAGTCTTTGTTGTATTTTGGATCGAGCATTTTTACAAGACCTTTGATTTCTGTTCCGTCTTCTGCATCGTTTTCGTTCAGTGCACGGATGTCCTGAAGAATGTCAGCCATTTTGTAGATTGCGTTGTCTCCACGCTCCGGAGCAGAACCGTGGCAGGAAACACCTTTCACGTCTACACGGATTTCCATACGTCCTCTCTGTCCGCGGTAGATACCGCCGTCAGTCGGCTCTGTGGATACAACGAATTCCGGGCGAACCTTGTCTTCGTTGATGATGTACTGCCAGCAGAGTCCGTCGCAATCCTCTTCCTGAACCGTTCCGACAACCATGATCTTGCATCCTTCTGGAATCAGATCAAGGTCTTTCATAATTTTTGCACCATATACAGCAGAAACGATACCGCCGCACTGGTCAGAAACACCACGTCCACCGATTTCTGTCTCTGTCTCATATCCTTCGTATGGATCAAAGTTCCAGTTTTCGATGTTTCCGATACCTACGGTATCAATGTGTGCATCGTAAGCGATGATTTTGTCACCTGTTCCCATGTAACCAATGACGTTACCCTGTGGGTCAATAACAACTTCGTCAAATCCAACTTTTTTCATCTCAGCGGCGATGGTATCAATATGAGCTTTCTCATCACAGCTTTCCCCTGGATTTTTTACGATTGCACGTAAGAATGCAGTCATATCTTTTTCGTATCCTTCAGCAGCAGCTTTTACTTTATCAAAATCAAACATGTTTCTTTCCTCCTAATATAATAAGTAGATATGTATTCTTAATTGTTTTCCAGATCGGCAAATGGGCGTTTGTCTGTTCCGCAAAGTCCGTCCCAAACGATTTCACGATAGCGGGTTGGGTCTGTATCACCCTCGGAAGATACCAGTAGAACTTCAGAATCAGCATTCAGTTTCAGTGCTTCTTTCAGATCTGCGTATTCTGGTTTTGTCATGATCGCATGGACAAGACCCATCGTAACAGAACCGGATTCACCGGAAGTTACCTGCTTGTCACCCGGAAGAGGACAGCCGTAAATACGTGTTCCGTTTGCACTTACCCAGTCCGGGCAGGAAACAAATGCGTTTGCATGATTTCTAAGAATATCCCAGGATACGGTGTTTGCTTCGCCGCATGCCAGACCAGCCATAATGGTAAGCATATCACCTGTGACATCGACGCGGTTTCCGTCAGCCTGAACAGCAGAGCGGTACAGACAGTCAGCGGCACCAGCCTCTACAACAACCATAATCGGAGGATTTTCTTTGAAGCGGTTTGAAAAATATCCAATAACAGCACCGGCCAGAGAACCAACACCTGCCTGAATGAAAATATGAGTTGGACGGCTTCCGTCTTCTTCGAGCTGCTGGTCAGCTTCCATTGCGAGTGTTCCGTATCCCTGCATGATCCAGGTAGGAATCTCTTCATAACCTTCCCAGGCAGTATCCTGTACCATAATTCCGTGCTCGGTACCTTCTGCCTCTTTTGCAGCCATTCTTACGCACTCATCGTAGTTCAGGTTTTCAATCGTAACGGTTGCATTTTCTTTTGCAATGTTTTCCAGACGAGTCTGCGTCGTTCCTTTTGGCATTCTTACGACACATTTCTGACCAAGCTTGTTGGCCGCCCATGCAACGCCGCGTCCGTGATTTCCGTCTGTTGCAGTAAAGAAGGTTGCCTGACCGAATTCTTCTCTTAATTTATCAGAAGTTAGTACGTTGTATGGAACTTCGCTTACGTCCTTGCCGAGCTGCTGTGCGATGTATCTTGCGATTGCATAGGATCCGCCGAGTACTTTGAAGGCATTCAGTCCGAAACGGTAAGATTCGTCTTTTACATATAAACGTTTCAGTCCGAGATAATCTGCGAGGTTTTGTAGTCTGGTTAAAGGTGTGACAGAATACTGTGGAAAGCTTTTATGGAAGTTACTTGCTTTTGCCATTTCTTCCAAAGACATATTCTGTACCTGTTTGTCGTCGCTTTTGGCAATATTGTTAAGAGTCCATTTTAAAATGTTTTCTTGTTTGTTGCCCATGTTCATATCCTCCTTCGATATGGTGATGAATTTACGTTTAAAAAAAGTGGTTCTCGGTCTCTCTGATTCCATCATAACAGAAAAAAATAAAAATGCAAGAGAAAAAATAAAAAATTTTTAGCAATCAAAAAAATTTTTATGAAAAGTATTGCAAATTAGAGAAAATGATGGTAATATGGTGACAACGAAAGAGGGATTTGGTAAAAGTGTACGAAAACAGAAAAGATTTTTGTGCAAAATTTTTCTCAGATATGCAGTTGGTTTGCATGGATTCGTGAAGACGGTAATTTCTACTATAGAAGAAAAACCAATTGCATTGAACGAAAGCAGTGCGCAGTTCTGTACAGGGTCTCTCTATTATATGAATGATTACAGTGTAAATAAGGTATATCTCCACTTACATGCAAGCATGACGTGGAGAATACCTTTTGACACTGTAATCATTCATATAATGTACAGTACGAAGCAGAGCTTTTGTCGACTCTTTCATTTGACAGAAAATTGGCGAGGAGCCATGGGACCAGCCAATGATGAAACGGTTCTCGGGGCGGACCTTCCATAATAGGGGTAAGAGAGGAAGGTCCGTCAGAAGAGAGTAAGGAGGAAGAATGGGTAAAGAAGCAAAAACATCGGAAGAACTATTTCAGATTCAGGGAAAGCCGTCCGCATCACAGGCGCTTCCTCTGGCACTTCAGCACGTAGTGGCTATGATCGTCGGATGCGTAACACCTGCGATTATTGTTGCGGGAGCAGCGGGGCTGTCTCCCAGAGATTCTGTAATTCTAATTCAGGCTGCACTGGTGATGTCGGCACTTACAACATTTATACAGTTGTATCCGCTTGGTAAAGGAAAGATCAGAATCGGATCAGGTCTTCCGGTTATTATGGGGATTAGTTTTGCGTATGTACCCACGATGCAGGCAATCGCAGGCTCTTTTGATGTCGCAACCATTCTTGGAGCACAGATTGTCGGTGGTGTAATAGCGGTTCTTGTAGGAATCTTTATCAAACAGATTCGTAAATTCTTCCCACCGCTGATCACGGGTACAGTAGTGTTTGCTATTGGACTTTCTCTTTATCCGACTGCGATTAATTATATGGCAGGCGGAACAAGCAGTTCCAGCTATGGTTCCTGGCAGAACTGGTTAGTGGCATTTATTACTTTAATCATCGTAACTGCATTGAACCACTATGGAAAAGGTATCTGGAAACTGGCATCTATCTTGATCGGTATTATTGTTGGCTATGCCGTATCGATGTGTTTTGGTATGGTAAGCTTTGCCTCCGTTGCAGATGCAGCCTGGTTCCAGCTTCCGAGTCCCCTTCATTTTGGTGTGACATTTGAGCCTTCTGCCTGTGTGGCACTGGGTGTACTGTTTGCAATCAACTCCATTCAGGCAATCGGAGATTTTTCTGCGACGACCACAGGCGGTCTGGACAGAATGCCGACTGATGAAGAATTAAATGGCGGAATTGTTGCATATGGTATCAGTAATGTGGTATGTGCATTGTTCGGCGGACTTCCGACTGCGACATACAGCCAGAATGTAGGTATTGTATCATCAACAAAAGTAGTAGCAAAACGCGTATTTGGAATGGCAGCAGGCATCCTTTTGATTGCAGGACTGATTCCGAAATTTTCATCTATTTTAACTACAATCCCATATTGCGTATTAGGAGGAGCTACGGTTTCCGTATTTGCTTCGATTGCGATGACAGGTGTGAAGCTGATCACAACAGCACCGATGGATTACAGAAATACAACGATCGTAGGACTGTCCATCGCACTTGGCATGGGTATCACGCAGGCAAATGCAGCTCTGTCTTCCTTCCCGGCATGGGTAACAACTGTTTTTGGTAAATCACCGGTTGTGGTTGCGACAATCACCGCAATTGTTTTGAATCTGGTGCTGCCGAAACCGAAAAATGAACAACAGTAGGCAAAAATATTGAGAAAATAAGGAGGCCAATTATGTTAGTAGTAGGAAATGGTAAACTGATTACGAGAAATAACGACCTTCCATACATTGAAAATGGTGCGGTTGCGATTGAGGGAACAAAGATTTCCGAGATTGGCACGACGAAAGAAATCAGAGAAAAATACAAAGATGCAGAATATATTGATGCAAAAGGCAAACTGATCATGCCTGCATTTATCAATACACATGAGCATATCTACAGTGCGATGGCGAGAGGCCTGAGTATCAAAGGATACAATCCGAAAGGATTCCTCGATATTCTGGATGGCCAGTGGTGGACCATCGACAGAAAGCTGACACTGGAGCAGACAAAATACAGCGCCATGGATACGATGATTTCCTGTATCCGAAACGGTGTGACAACAATTTTTGATCACCATGCAAGCTTTGGACACATCAAAGACAGTCTGTTTACCATCGCAGATGTAGCAAAAGAGCTGGGTATTCGTTCCTGCCTTTGCTATGAGGTTTCCGACAGAGACGGAATGGATAAGGCTCGCGAAGCTGTTATGGAAAACGCAGAGTTTATCCGTTATGCATTAAAGGATGATTCTGATATGCTGGCCGGTATGATGGGTATGCATGCACAGTTTACAATCTCGGATGAGACCATGGAGCTTGCAGCTGCGAATAAGCCGGATGAAGTAGGATATCATATTCATGTGGCAGAAGGTATTGAAGATCTTCATGACTGCCTGAAAAAATATGGAAAACGTATTGTAGACCGACTGATGGACTGCAATATTCTTGGAGAGAAAACACTTCTTGGACATTGTATCTACATCAATCCTCATGAGATGGAGCTGATTAAGGATACAAACACGATGGTCGTTCACAATCCGGAATCCAACATGGGTAACGCATGCGGATGCCCTCCGACGATGGAACTCGTTCACAGAGGAATTCTGACCGGTCTTGGAACAGACGGCTATACACACGACATGACAGAGTCTTATAAGGTAGCAAATGTACTCCACAAACATCATCTGTGTGATGCAAATGCAGCATGGGGTGAAGTTCCGAAGATGTTATTCGAGAACAATGCAGCAATTGCAAATCGGTATTTCAAAGCACCTCTTGGCGTACTGAAAGAGGGAGCAGCAGCAGATGTGATTGTCGTAGATTATATTGCACCAACACATCTGGATGAAAATAACATCAACGGACACATTCTGTTTGGAATGACAGGAAGAGATGTTGTGACAACCATCGCAAATGGAAAAGTTTTGATGAAAGATCGTGAAGTAACTGTAGTGGATGTAGAAGAAGCTTACGCAAAATGTAGAGAATCCTCAGCAAAACTGTGGAAGAGCATTAACGGATAAGGAGGGGCAGAGATATGAGTGATATGATGAGCTGTATGCCGTTTGAGCAATTATTAAAATGGACCATCGAAGAGCATGATACCAAAGGTACCGTATTTGGAGTACATAGACCTTATGTGGCAGATTCAGAGAAGGTACAGACCATTTTCGGAAGAAAACTCGAGACACCAATCGGACCGGCAGCAGGCCCGAACAGCCAGCTGGCACAGAATATCGTTGCTTCTTATTATGCAGGAGCGCGTTTTTTCGAGCTGAAAACTGTTCAGATTATGGACGGTGCTGAACTGGCAGCCTGTGTCAACAAACCATGTATCAAAGCAGATGACGAGTGTTACAACTGTGAGTGGTCGACAGAGCTGTATGTACCGCAGGCACAGGATGAATATATCAAAGCATGGTTCCTTCTGTCCTTTATGGCAAAGGAATACGGACTGGGAAGCATGGATGGATTCCAGTTCAACATCAGTGTGGGATACGATCTGGCAGGTATCAAATCCGAAAAGATCAATACATTTATTGAGAGCATGAAGAATGCAGAAGATACTGAGACATTCAAAGAATGTAAAGAAGTACTTCTTGCACATGCAGACGAATTTAAACATGTAACAAAAGAAGATATCGAGAGCATTTCTCCGCTCATCTGTAATTCTGCAACGATTTCCACTCTGCACGGATGTCCTCCGCAGGAAATCGAAAGCATTGCAAATTACCTGCTGACAGAGAAACATATGAATACCTTTATCAAATGCAATCCAACACTTCTGGGATATGATTTTGCACGCGCAACTCTCGATCAGATGGGTTATGATTACATTGCATTTGGAAGATTCCATTTCGAGGATGACCTTCAGTATAAGGATGCAGTTCCAATGCTGCAGAGACTGATGAAGCTGTCTGGCGATCTGGGACTGGAATTTGGTGTGAAGATTACAAATACCTTCCCGGTAGATGTGACAAGAAACGAGCTTCCAAGTGAAGAGATGTATATGTCCGGTAAATCTCTGTATCCACTGTCCATTTCCCTGGCAGCAAAACTGTCCAGAGAGTTTGACGGAAAACTTCGTATCGCTTACTCAGGCGGAGCAGATGCGTTTAACATCGATAAGATTGTAGGTGCTGGTGTGTGGCCGGTAACAGTTGCAACAACGATTCTGAAACCAGGCGGATACCAGAGACTCAAACAGATGGCTGAAATTCTGGATGCACAGGGCAAAAAGCCATTTACCGGAATTGATGTTGCAGCGCTGAATCAGGTTGCTGAGGATGCAATTACAGACAAACATCATGTAAAACCGGCGAAACTGCCACCATCAAGAAAGAGCAGTGAGAGAGTACCTCTTCTTGACTGTTATACAGCTCCATGTGAAGATGCATGTCCAATCCATCAGGAGATTACAACTTACATGCAGCTTGCAGGCGAAGGTAAATACGAGGAAGCTTTGAATGTAATCTTAAACAGAAATGCACTTCCGTTTATTACAGGAAGCATTTGTGCACATCCATGTCAGGGACATTGTACACGTAATTTCTATGAGACATCCGTTCAGATTCGCGATACAAAACTGACCTGTGCAGAAAATGCATACGAAAAAGCAATAGAGACTCTGAAAGTAGAGGGTGGCTGCGATAAGACAGTTGCTGTAGTGGGCGGTGGTCCATCCGGTATGGCAGCAGCGTTCTATCTGGCAAGACTGGGTGCCAAGGTTACAATTTATGAGAAGAGAGAAAAACTTGGCGGTATTGTCAGTGCAGTGATTCCAGATTTCCGTATTGATGACAACGTAATCGGAAAAGATGCTTCCCTGCTTGAAAAACTCGGCGTGAAGATTCTCTGCGGTGCAGAAGCTCCTTCTGTAGCAGAACTGCGCGAGAAATATGACAATGTCATCCTTGCAGTTGGTGCTTACAAACGCGGACAGCTGGAGCTGGAAGGCAAACAGGCCGTAAATGCACTGGAATTTTTGGAAAACTTCAACCAGACAGGCGGAAAAGTGGATCTTGGCAAAAATGTGGTTGTTATCGGTGGTGGAAATACAGCGATGGATACTGCAAGAGCAGCCAAGAGATGCGAAGGCGTTGAGCATGTATATCTGGTATACCGCAGAACAAAACGTTATATGCCGGCAGATGAGCATGAATTATTGCTTGCAATTGATGACGGTGTAGAATTTAAAGAGTTGCTCGCTCCTGTAAAAATGGAAGACGGACAACTTGTATGTAACGAGATGGCCCTCGGCGCAGCAGATGCTTCCGGAAGAGCAAGCGTTGCAGCGACAGGAAATGTCGTAAACGTTCCGGCTGATACCGTGATTGCAGCAGTTGGAGAAAAAGTTCCGACCGACTTCTATCAGGCAAACGGAATCAACGTGGATGAGAAAGGCCGTGTACTTGTTTCTGATCAGCTTGAGACAAATCTGGAAGGTGTTTATGTCATTGGTGACGGTCTGTTTGGGCCTTCCCTGGTTGTCAAAGGAATGGCAAATGCGATTACTGCTGCAGAAGCAATTGCAGGAAGAAAGATTTCTGAGAGCATGAGCGAGAGCGTTGCACCGGAAGTTCTCTATGAGAAGAAAGGTATTCTGGATGAGCCGGGCGAGAAGAAAGAGTCCGAGCGTTGCCTGTGCTGTTCTTCCGTATGTGAGAACTGTGTGGATGTCTGCCCGAACCGTGCAAACATTTCCATCAAAGTGCCTGGTATGGCAAAAGCACAGATTATCCATGTTGATTATATGTGCAACGAGTGTGGCAACTGTCTGGTATTCTGTCCATACGCAAGTGCGCCTTATCTGGATAAATTTACATTGTTTGCAAATGAAAAAGATATGGCAGACAGCAAGAATCAGGGATTTGCAGTTCTGGATAAAGAAAAAGTAAGCTGTAAGGTAAGATTCCTCGGCGAGGAATTCCTGTGGACAAAGGGAGAAGAGACAAAACTTCCGACAGGACTTCAGAAAGTAATCGAAACTGTTTGCAGTGATTATGCATATCTGTTAGGATAAGTCATAGAATCATACAAATATAAGAACAGAAATTTATAGAAACTATTGTGATACAGCGGATCGTTTTGTTCCGCTGTATTTCACAAAAAGAAAAATTCGGATGGAGGAAACAGCATGAGGATATTAATTAAGGGAGCCGGGGATCTGGCGACCGGAATTGCATACGAATTATGGCTGGCCGGACATGAGGTGCTTATGACAGAAATTGCCATTCCTCTTGCTGTCAGAAGAATGGTGTCATTTTCCCGTGCAGTCTATGAAAAAGAAGCAGTGGTGGAAAGAGTCAGAGGTGTTCTTACCGCTAGTCTTCAGGAAGTATATCGTGAACAGAAAAAAGGAAATATTCCTGTCATGGTAGATGAACATGCCAACATTCTTTGGAAGTATCAGCCGGATGTTTTGGTAGATGCAATTATGGCAAAGAAAAATCTGGGAACTTCTATAACAGATGCACCTGTAGTGATTGGAATCGGTCCTGGCTTTTGTGCGGGACGGGATTGTCATTTCGTGATTGAGACGCAGAGAGGGCCTCGCCTTGGTGAGGTGATTCAACACGGATGCGCGATACCGAATACAGGAATTCCGGGAAACATTGCAGGCTATACGATTGAACGCCTGATTCGTGCATCGGCGGATGGCATGATGGAACCCCTTGCGCAGATTGGTGATGTGGTAGAAAAAGGTCAGATGGTTGCGAAAACGGGAGGTGTTCCTGTCTATGCTCTGATGTCCGGAATCATTCGGGGGATGCTCCAGGAGGGAGTAGAAGTGACAAAAGGACTCAAAATCGGAGATATTGATGCAAGGATCGTATTGAAAAACTGTTACACCATATCTGACAAGGCGAGAAAAATCGGTCAAGGTGTCAAGGCGGCTCTTTTGGAAGGAAACCAGACATTCAGTGAGAAGGTGAGAAATGGATGTATACATTTAAGGTAAATGGAAAAACAGTTACGACAGAAGAGAAGAAATCTCTGCTTCGTTTTTTGCGTGACGATCTGCATCTGACTTCGGTAAAAGATGGATGCAGCCAGGGTGCCTGTGGTGCCTGCACAGTCATTATTGACGGAGAAACCTGTAAATCCTGTGTTCCTACCACAGATAAGCTGGAGGGAAAGACAATTATAACCGTGGAAGGCTTAAGCGACTGGGAGTCACAGGTTTATACATATGCCTACGGAGAGGCAGGGGCGGTGCAGTGTGGTTTCTGTATTCCAGGCATGGTCATCTGTACAAAGGCATTATTGGATAAAAATCCAGATCCAACAGAGGATGAGATTAAGTATGCACTGCGCAACAACTATTGTCGCTGCACTGGTTATGTGAAAATCATTGCTGCTGTGAAGCTGGCTGCTAAAATTATGCGCGACAGCTATATTCCAGAGAAGGGCGCGGATGACTGGAAAATTGGATCACGCGTGCACAGACTGGATGTGGAAGAAAAAGTTCTGGGATACGGAAAATATCCGGATGACTTTATTCTGGAAGATATGTGTTACGGTTCTGCACTTCGCAGTAAATATCCAAGAGCGAGAGTGCTTTCCATCGATACCACAGCTGCAAAAGCACTTCCTGGTGTGATTGGCGTCTTTACGGCCGATGATATTCCTGGTGAGAACAAAATCGGTCACATCAAACACGACCAGTATACGCTGATTCCGGTCGGTGGGCTGACGCATTATCTCGGGGATGCCATCGCTTTGGTGGCAGCAGAAGATCTGGAAACCGTAGAAAAAGCAAAAAAATTGATTAAAGTAGAGTATGAGGTTCTTCCTGCGATCCATAACATTGAGGAAGCGGCAGCACCAGATGCACCGCGTGTGTTTGACGAGGAAGAATCCAACATACAGGCACACAAATATGTGAGTCGTGGAAATGCTGAGGAGGCAATTGCGAACGCAGCACATGTCATTTCCCATCATTTTGAAACTCCGTGGACAGAGCATGCTTTTCTGGAACCGGAATGTGCCGTTTCCTACATGGAAGAGGACGGCTATGTGATGGTTATTTCTACTGACCAGTCTGCATATTGTACGTTCCATGAGTGCAGTCTGCTTCTCGGAACGGATAAAGTGCGTGTACAGAACGGTCTTGTCGGAGGCGGTTTTGGTGGAAAAGAAGATATGACGGTGCAGCATCATGCAGCATTGATTACGTATCTGACAGGACGTTCTGTCAAAGTCAGACTGACTAGAGCGGAATCTCTGCTGATTCATCCAAAACGCCATTCCTTTGTGATGGATTTTACGATGGGATGCGATGAAAATGGAAAAATCATGGGTGTCAAGGCGAAGGTTGCCTCTGATACGGGAGCATTTGCGTCACTGGGAGGTCCGGTTCTGGAACGTGCATGTACGCATGCGGCAGGTCCATATGCTTATGAGAACTTTGAAATTGAAGGAACTGCTTATTATACAAACAATCCACCGGCAGGAGCGTACCGTGGTTTCGGCGTGACACAGACGTGTTTTGCGACAGAAACACTTCTGAATATGATGGCAGATGAGATTGGAATTACGCCATGGGAGATTCGATACCGCAATGCGATTCGTCCGGGCGGTGTACTTCCGAATGGACAGATCGTTGATGATTCGACGGGACTTGTGGAAACGTTGGAGGAAGTAAAAGAAGAATATGAAGAAGCACTTGCGGCAGGAAAACCGGTCGGTCTTGCCTGTGCTATGAAAAATGCAGGTGTCGGTGTTGGTCTTCCTGACTGGGGACGCGTGCGACTGATTGTCGAGGACGATGAAAAGCTCCATATTTATTCCGGAGCATCGTGTATCGGACAGGGACTTGGAACGGTTCTTGTACAGATGATCGTGTCCAACACTGATTTGAAACGTGATGATATTGTCTATGAGCGAAGCAATACATGGATCGCACCTGATTCCGGAACAACATCCGGTTCCCGCCAGACTTTGGTAACTGGAGAAGCGTGCCGCCGTGCCTGCGAAAAGCTGATGGAAGCAAAGAAAGACGGCGTGACATTGGCTGATTTAAAGGGACAGGAATTTTACGGAGAATATCTTGCAAAGACAGACCCGCTTGGAGCTGATGTTCCAAATCCGGTGTCTCACGTGGCATATGGATATGCAACACAGGTATGCATTCTGGATCCGAAAACTGGAAAAGTGGAAAAAATGCTCGCTGCACACGATGTCGGAAAGGCGGTCAATCCGCTTTCCTGTGAAGGTCAGATTGAAGGCGGAGTAGTCATGGGCATGGGGTATGCACTCCGTGAAAAATATGAGATTGATGAAAACTGTAAACCGGTCGAGAAATATGGTGCGCTTGGTCTGTTCCGCGCACATGAGATTCCGAAAGTAAGGGCAACGGTAGTGGAAAAACCTGGATTAAAGGTTGCATGCGGCGCAATTGGAATTGGTGAGATTACTTCCATTCCTACCGCACCGGCAGTCACAGATGCTTATTATCGTCTGGATGGCGTACGTAGATTTTCTCTGCCGATTTCCGGTACACCATATGAAAGGAAGGGATGATGATGGCAGTAAAGAAGAAATTCCCTTATCGTGCGGCAGTCGTAGCCTGCAAGGGTAATTGCGGGGAAAACAAGGCATGTAAATATGGATGCATCGGATGCGGAAAATGCGTGGAATCCTGTAAAATGGGTGCCATCTCCATCGGAGAAAACGGCGTGGCTGTTGTGGACGAAGATGCTTGTATTGCCTGCAAAAAATGCGTGAAGGAATGTCCGCAGCAGATCATTCATATTCATGAATGTGCCAATTATATAGTTGTACAATGTTCCAACAAAGACAAGGGCAAGGCGGCAAAAGAAGCGTGTGCAAACAGCTGTATCGGATGCGGTATCTGCGAGAAGACCTGCACGGCTGAGGCAATCAAGGTAGTAGAAAACTGTGCTGTCATCGATGATACGGTTTGTTTAAGTTGTGGTATGTGTGCAGTAAAATGTTCGCGCCATGCAATCCGTGATCTTCGTGGAATTTTGACAGATTAAAGGAAGAAAAGGAAAAAGGTAGATTTATCCGATAAATAACGGGCGCAGAGAAGAAAAAATTCTTGTCTGCGCCCGGTTATTTTGGAACTGGTGTTAACTGGTAATCTCACTGAGATAGCGGTAAACAGTTGCGGTAGAGCAGGAAAATTTTTTGGCGACAAAGGAGATGGCTCCTTTGAGCTGAAAAAGTCCTTTTTCGTTCAATTTGGCAATGATGTCTTTTCGTTCATATTGATTGAGATGATCGACCGGAGTTTCCAGAGAAATGGTGGTTTCATCAAACATTTTCTGCATTAGAGTTGCGATATCCATGGCAAAATTTTCTGTAATCTGCAGTGGTTCTTCAATTGGTGCCTCCTGAGAGACGGACAATGTTTTGTTTAACACAGGTGTGCCTCCCCGAAAGACGTCTGGATGTACGACGGCCATCAGCTTTTCGCTGAGTTCGTTGAAACGGCTGTCATCAAAATTGATGCATAGAAGACCGACTGGTTTTCCGGATGAATCTTTGATAAACATTGTGGAAGAGCGAAGTACATGCCCATTTTCCGCAATTCCCTTATAATTGGATAAAAAATCTCTGGACTCATAAAGCCTGGAAGAAATCATCTGGAGTCCGGCGTTTGTCAGTGGACTTCCCACTTGACGGCCGCTGATATGGCCGTTTGCGATGGCAACGATGCATTTGTTTCCTGGAGTCAAATCCTGAAGGACGACTTCATAATCTGGTCCGAGTGCTTTGCCAAGAAATTCAACCAGTACTTTGTAAGGCTGTAAAATATCAGCCGACATAGTTTTTCCCCCTTTCTGGCTGTATTTTTCTGATACTATTATCTCATGATAAATAATTTTTTTCAATATACAAAAAAATTATTTTGTAAAATTAATGGAGGATATTATGGAAGATGTTTGTGAAATTACAAGAGAACTGATTCAAATAGAAAGCACCAATCCCGGAGTGGGAGAACGCGGGATTACAGCGTACATCCGTAGCTTCTTTTCCGATACGGACGCCGTGATTTCAGAAGATTTGGTGATGGAAGATCGGTGCAATGTGGTGGTTTCTCTTGGTACAGAATGGAAAGAACCTGCATTTGTGGTCATCTGTCATATGGATACAGTTGTGACTGGAAAAGACTGGACGCGCGATCCGTTTGCTGCAAAAGTGGAAGGAAATCGCATTTACGGGCGCGGCGCCTGCGATATGAAATCCGGGCTTGCCTGTGCGCTTTCGGTTTTTCACAAGGCAGCAAAAAAAGTACAG
>JALFVM010000151.1 GCA_022787145.1 Lachnospiraceae bacterium
TTTGATATCCAGTACCGGCGTTATTGATTCTACAGGGGCTTGGGGGTGTAGCCACCAAATATACTATTCGTTTTCTGCTTCGACAAGTTTGTTAAGGGCAGGTTATCTTTTCCATATGATGTCTTGACATAAATGATCCCCTTTTCAGTGAGATAAATCGATAGTTTTCTTATTATTGAACAATCTTATCCTTTATTATTTCGCCAGAAAATTACTCTGTATCTCCATCGGCATATGATAAGCCTGGCCTCGTTTTGTCAGGCTGTATAGTTTAAAGCTCATGAGTTCCGGAGTTGCATTCAAAGAGCTGCAGAGTCCGAAATAATCCAAGTCTTCGTTCTGAACCATATCTTCGATCTCCTCATCATCAATCAGTAGATCGGCAGCAAACAGATTGGCCTGATATTCTGTATTATCCGTCATATTGTAGAGTGTATCATCTTGCATTGGAGCCATTTTCAGCTGGGAACGATGCAGGATGATATGTCCTAATTCATGAGCGGCAACAATCATCTTTTCTTCTTCTGAAAGGAAACTACTGATCATGACATAGATTGTCTTACAGCTCATGAAGCAATAGCCTTTCAGTGTTTTATATCTTGAAGTTTCCCCAACAACAATGTTCATCTGATTCATGATCTCAAAGGGATCCCTGGTGCCATATTTCTTGATTAATTTCTTTGTTTCTGTATATATGTAAGTGTTTCTCAAATAAATCACCTCAAAAGTAAAAAATAAAAAGGGCAGAAATATCCTTGTAACTATAAGGTAACAGATTAGGTGTACAATAATTCCGCCTTCTATTATTTTTCCTCTTGGTTTTTCAGATATTTTTTCGGTGTAAATTTCTTTGCACGTCTTTTGGAATCCAGATAAAGGCTCTGAATCTCATCCATAAAAGCTATTTTATCTTCGTCTGTCAGTGATCCACCGGCAAACATAGCTGCAGCCTGTTCCAGAATCTGCTGAGCCTGTCTGGCACCACGGTTACCAAACTGTTCGGATGCTTCTGTGATAAAAGCTTCATCTTCACTCATGAGATAAGAAACATCACACTGTAATGCATCTGCCAGTTTCTGATACAGAACATTTTGTTTTGGAAAACGTCCTTCTACTTCCCAGGATCGAATGGTCCTATATGAAACACCAACCATACTGGCCAGTTCCTGCTGACTCATCTTTTTTTCTTTTCTTAATGATCTTACTTTTTCACCGAATGTCATAAACATACCTCTTTCTAAACCTTGTCTTATAAGTTTCATTAGCCGCTTCAAGGCAAAACGGGAAATGTGTCTCCCAAAAAATAAAAATTAATCTTGACAAAGGGAAATATCTCTCCTATAATGTGAATCACAGATAAGGGAAACATCTTTCCTATAAGATACACGATATTTCCTCCTTTGTCAATGAATATGTGAAATGAATTTCCTGTATTTTAAAGAAAACAGGAAGGATGCACAGTCATTGACAGTCAAAATGGGATACATGTTACAAAAAGAGGAAAGACGTATGGGAGGTGACAAAAGTGAGTCAGGATCAGACTTCTATTATCTGTATTGATCTGAAGTCTTTTTATGCTTCTGTAGAATGCGTAGAACGTGGACTGGATCCGTTTAAAGCAAACCTGGTGGTTGCAGATCCGACCAGATCAAAGTCAACAATCTGCCTGGCAATCACTCCGGCTATGAAGTCTCTTGGCATCAAGAACCGGTGCCGGATCCATGAGATACCGGATTGTGTAAAGTACATCACAGCCATGCCAAGGATGCAGCTGTATATGGATTATTCTGCAAAGATCTATGGAATCTATCTGCGGTACGTCTCAAAAGAAGATATCCATGTGTACAGTGTCGATGAGTGTTTTATTGATGTGACAAACTATCTGCAGCTTTATCATCTCACTGCAAAAGAAATGGCGGTAAAGCTTATGCAGGAGGTTATGGAGGAAACAGGTATCACTGCAACCGCTGGTGTGGGAACCAATCTGTATCTTGCTAAGATCGCAATGGATATCGTAGCAAAGCATGTGGATGACCATATTGGAATCCTGGATGAATTCTCTTACAGAGAGCAGCTATGGGATCATAAACCATTAAGTGACTTCTGGAGGATTGGATCCCGGACTGAAAAAAAACTGGCCGGTTACGGGATTCATACGATGGGCGATATCGCAATGGCTTCTTTAAGATCCGAAGACTGGCTGTATAAGATGTTTGGGATTGATGCAGAGCTGTTGATTGATCATGCATGGGGCTATGAAACATGCCGGATGAGTGACATCAAGAACTATCATTCGGAGGAACACAGCCTTTCAAATGGTCAGGTGCTGATGCGAAATTATTCTTTTGAAGAAGCACTTGTAATCGTAAGGGAAATGACAGACAACCTGGCCCTGGATCTGTTTGAAAAAGGACTGGTGACAAGCTCTCTCACCTTATGGAGCGCATATGACCACAGGTATGAGCATGAGGCATCCAAAGGAACCGTAAAACTCGAAAGAGGAAGTAACAGTTCAAAAAAAATCATGGATGCAGTGGAAGATTTATATCTCAGGATTGCGGACAGATATACCGGAATTCGAAGAATCGAGGTGTGTGCGAACAGGGTTGCTCCTGAAAATTATGTGCAGTACAGCCTGTTTGATGATCCAAAACAGACCGATAAAGAACGGCATTTACAGGAAGCAGTATTGAATGTAAAGCAGCGTTATGGAAAGAATGCGATCATGCGTGGATCTAACCTGCTAGAGTGTTCTACTTATCGAGAACGCAATGAACAAATAGGTGGTCACCGTGCTTAGAGGAGGTGTAAAAAGTGCTGGCAAGTGAATATCAACCGTATTTATATTTATCAAGACCGGTTTCCAGGAGACATCCCATGGATGTAGGACGCAGGGCAAAACAGTTTGCTCCATTTGCGGCACTTCGTGGACTGGATGAAACGATCCGGCAACAGGAAATCATTTACGAATCGAAAAGAGATTTATCCGAAGAAAAGAAAAATGAGCTGGATATGAAATTAAGGATCCTGGCATATGGGATGAAGATACAGGCAACTTATTTTCAAAAATCCTGGAAGGATCCGTCAGTTGGCCAGTACCATACATTATCCGGAACCGTAGAATTTTTTGATCCATCAGTCCACTTACGGATCGATGATACTGAGATTCAGATCCAGGACATCTGTGATCTGACTGGTGATGTATTTGAAACTATTGAAATATCATGTTAATTAATCACAGCGGAATTTTTTATACCGGAAAGAGTGTGTGGTAGCTGGTGGAAGGATAAAAAAGGATGCACAGATCGACAAAGCAGATCTGATCAGAATAAAAATCGTGCTGTTCGTGCAGCTTTGGCACTTACGGAATGGATGGCATGATGCTCATAAGGCGGATTTGATTTCCCTTTGGTCCGTTGAGTAATAAATGGAGAAATATCTTATTGCTTAAAGGAGGAAGCCTATATGGGATCAGGTGCTATTAAATGGCATGTACACTGCTCTGTATGCGGAGCATTTATTGAAAAGAGCGCACAAAGCGATTCAGAAGTGGAGTGCAAAAAATGTCGCAGTACATTGGAAATATTTGTAAAGGATGATATGGTGTCGGTTCGTCCGATCCACATCCGAGATGAACAATTAAAGTCCAGGATGCGGACGTATTCCCGAAAGATGATGAATCAGGGATCATAACAGAATAGAATGAGCTGTCTGTAGTAAGCGTTGGATTTGGCAGGAACCATCAAGAACGCACCAGACAGCAAGAGTTTGTCAAGGAGCTGAACCTGACTGGAATCACTAAGAGCCCGGCAAAACATTTACGGATACACTGCAAGATCAGAAGTATTTTCTGGTTTTGGAGATTGTTGAAGTATTTGTTTTGTCGGGCTTTTTTGACGTATTTCGACAAATTTTAAATTTTTTTGTCGTACCCCACTGTAAAACAGGCTCTCAGCGTTTCGTTATATAGAGGTTGAATTCTTTTTTGCAAAAATAATTGTAAATAGAGATTTTGATAACATGACGCAAAGGAGGAAGCAAAGATGACTGAAATCGAATACCAGGAATTTGTAAGGCATTGTCCTTACGATGCTATGGGCGATTATTCCATGTTTCGCAAAGAGCAAACAGAGAATAAATCAGAAGATGCACATAGCAACTGAATAAGCCAGGCAATCTGGCAAACTTAATCTAAACGCAGATACATGCGTTACAAAGGAGTCGCGGACTCCCGTTCAAAAAAAACGGGTGAGTTCGTGACCTCTTGTGCTGCAGTTCTTTATGTCTGTGCAGGAATTTTATAAAAGATGGAATGGACCACCCGGAGCCGAAAGGCAGAAAGGTGGCCTTTATGTTGACATTAAAAGAACTGAAAAAAATCGTGAAAGTTGCTGATATGGAGAAGAGAATCCCAAGCGTGAAATCCTTGAAGGAACACAAAGTTGTAGTAAAGGAAATGATCAATGCAGATACAACAATCTCTGTTTATGATCACGGATATGTACTTTATACAGCAGGAAATCAATCAACCGTATTTCCACTTCATAGTTGTGATGACTATGAATATGTGAGTGTAACTGGCGATAACAAGGAATTCAATAAAGAGTTCTTTGATAATGAAAACTGGTATATCCGTCTGCTGATGGAGGCTGAAGACCGTATGGCATACAGCCAGAGCAAAATCAGCACCAATCATGGTGTATTTTCTAATAGCGATGTTACAGATGATGCGGAGATTATGAGAGGATCTTCAAAAGATTTTGTTGACGATGTTATCGACAGAGAAATTCTGAACGCTTTGATCAAAGAGTTAACAGAGAGACAAAAGACGGTACTCAATCTGGTTTATTTTGAGGAAATGCGTCAGCAGGATGTTGCAGATTATCTGGGAATCAAACAGCAGAGTGTAAATGACCTCCTGAACAGGGCATTAAAAACGATGAAAAAAAAGGCGGAAAACGAAGAATTTTAAAAAATTTTAAAAAAATTGAATTAGACCACTGTAAAACAGGCTCTGAGCGTTTCGTTATATGAAGGGTTTGCATAGAACACCTTCATGTACCTTGAAAAATGAATAGCCTGCCCGGAGTGATATTTGGTTTGAACATGCATAGAGCGAAAAGCTGCGTGTCTGCCAGAAGAAAACGTATCAGAGATGGAAACTGATATAGGAACGGATCCGGGAAAGAAAACAGGAAAACGCTTAAATCTTAAATCAAAATAAAATGTCTGAATCTAAAAAGAGGATGACAGTAGAAATCATGTGGCGGTATTTGTGACAAACAGGTACCGCCATATATTTGTGCTGTTATCTCAGCTTGTGCTGACTGTCCCAAATAGCGCAAATTTCAGGAAAGGAGGCGATCATCTTCGTATAAAAGATAATATGCAGAAACTAACAGATAACCATACACAAAAGAATCAGAAAGGAAGGATTTAAGAGAATGAACGTGAAAAAGAAAGCACGCAGGGTGATGTCCGGTTTACTGACTGCAGTAACGGTTCTATCGACGGTACTCTCTCCCGCTGTTGCCTATGCTTCTGATGATGCCGGATCTGTAAAAAAGATTCCGTATTATGAGGAGATCAAGGATCAGTTGGATGAAGATGAAGTGGTAACTGCAAAGGATTATGAGATCAAGGTTGGAGACAATTTCGATGTAAAGAGTGATTATACCGGTCTTACGATCCAGGATGACAGCAAAGTAAAAGTTACATTTCAGGAAGCAAAAGATACGGACGGGAATGATTTTTCTACCGATTATGCCAATTCCTATAAGGCAGTCTATTATGTAGAACCACAGACAACGGATCACCCAACCTACCAGATCAATCGAAAGATCGTGGTAAAAGAAGCGGATCAACAGAAAGATTCGCAGTCAGAAAGTTCTTCTGATCAGGATGCTGGTTCTTCCGATAAGACAGAAACAGAGGATTCTGAGGCTGACTCGTCTACAGAGGGAACTGATGCTGCTGACACGGAGAGCAAAACAGAACTGACAGAAAAAGAATTTGATGCAGAAATCGAAGCAACGGAGGATCAGGAGACCGTTGATCCGGAAACAGGGATCACACTCTCAGAGGTTATGCAGGAAGCTGTTGACCAGGAAGTTGCTCTTGCAGATCTTGAAGCAGGCGAAAGTATTACTTTTGATATGCCAATGATGCTTGCTTCCGGTGAAACAGGAACAAAATCAGTCACAGTTACAGCCGGCTCCTGGTACTATTACGCAGACTATGGATTAGGTTCTTATCTGACTTGTCCATATTATGTGAAATGGGGAAGCATCAATGCGACAGCATACTGTGTTGAACCATCGAAAAAAGGACCGGGAAATGGAACTTATACGATCCAGAAACTTGCCGATGGAAAGACACTTGCAAAGGTCTGCTATTACGGAACAAAAGCAAGTGATGAGAATGGTTTCTTCGATGAGAAACATCCGGATTTTCCGGCAGGAAAGAGATTCATCATTACCCATCTTGCAGCAGCTTATGCAAATGGATCCAGTGACTGGGCATCCGGAACTAATGCAACAGGAAAGAACCTGGCAATGGAGCTTTACAATTATTGTGTAAATATGCCGGACATTCCGTCTGTAGATATGAGCTTTTCCGAATCTAATGTAAAGGCTTATGTGGAAGGAAACAGCCAGCGAACAAGTGTGATCACATTCAAAGCAGATAAACTGCAGACGATCACATTTAAGTTGCCAAGCGGTGTAAAGCTTGTAAATGTGACAACCGGTAAAACCAGTGCTGCAGGAGCAAGTGTAGAAATCAGTGGAGGTACACAGTTTTATCTGACAGCACTACTTGATCAGGCAGAGAGCGTCAGTGCTACATTTTCTTCTCGGATGAAGGGAAGCATTGATAAAGAATACTCTGCTTACAAGATTGTAACAGGATCTGGAACACAGGACCTGGCTCTTGTTTTCGGTGAAGGTGTTGGAAATGAGAAATATGTGGATTTTAAAGTAACCTGGACAAAAGAATGCAAAGTATCCATTGTAAAGAAAGATCAGGATACAGGAAATGCACTGGCTGGTGCAGTGTACGGGATCTATTCCGATGCTGCATGTACAAAGCTGATCGCAGAGATGCCTGCAACTGATCAGAATAGTGCTTCACAGCTCACAATGGAGAAAACACAGGAAGTTGTTTATCTGAAAGAAATCTCTGTTCCAACAGGGTATCAGATCGATACAAAGTCTTATAATGTGACTCTTGCTATCGGAAAGACAACGACCAAAAATGTAACAGACAAACGTGTAAATGCAAAGATCAACATTGCAAAACAGGATGCTGAGACAGGGAATGCAGCACAGGGTGATGCAACGCTGGAAGGTGCAGTATATGGCCTTTATGCAAGGGAAGATATTGTTCATCCGGATGGAAGAACCGGAACGATCCATAAGAAAGACAGCCTGATCACATCCCTGACAACGGATAAGAATGGCGAAGCTTCTGTATCGGATCTCTATCTTGGAAAGTATTATCTGAAAGAGCTTAGTGCTCCGGTTGGATACGTACTGGATCCGACAGAACATGAGGTGGACTGTACTTACGAAGGTGCTACTGTTCCGACAGTAGAAAGAACTTCTGTATGTAAAGAAACTGTCGTCAAGCAGCCGTTCCAGATCATTAAGGCAGCAAACAACGGAAAAACCGATGCAGATCTTCTTAAGGGAGTTGGTTTTTCAGCATGGCTTGTCAGTGATCTGAAAGTAAAAGCAGATGGAAGTTATGATTTTGACTCAGCCAGACCAGTTGTACTGACTGCAGATGGCCAGGCAGAAATGTTTACCGATGAAAAAGGATATGCAAGATCGATTCCGCTTCCATATGGAACTTATGTGGTAAGAGAAACCACAAGCAAACACAACTATGCACCGGTTGATGATTTTATAGTGAAGATCACAGAGAATCATCCGGATACACCGCAGACATGGCGAGTGCTTCTGGATAAAGAATTCAAAGCAAAATTAAAGATTATCAAAAAGGATGCAGAAACACAGAAATCTGTACTCCTGGCAAATACTGAGTTCAAGATATACGACCTGGATAACCAGAAATATGTGGAACAGACAACATCCTATCCGAAGCCAACAGTACACAAATCTTATTTCACAAACGAGGAAGGATACCTGGTATTGCCAAAGAATCTGAAACCTGGTAACTACCGGATTGAGGAAGTGACGGCACCCGATGGGTACACGATATCCAAAAACTATGTGACAGTTGCCGTTGATACAGATACTGCTTATCTGACCGATCCTGTCACAGGAGATGCAGTCATTGCTGTGGAATATACCAATGCCCCGGTCAAAGGTCAGTTAAAGATCTATAAACAGGGTGAAGTGTTAAAGGGATTTGATAAGGACTTCCAGTATGAAATGGCTGGACTTGCAGGTGCTGAATTTGAAGTCTATGCGGCAGAAGATATTTATACTGCCGATCATCAGGTAGATGCAGATGGACAGAGAACTCTGTATTTTGCAAAGGATGCACTGGTAGCAACCGTCACAACGGATGCAGATGGTTATGCAACCGTAAAGAATCTTCCACTTGGCAGGTACTATGTTAAAGAGAAGAATGCACCGGACACTCATGTGTTAAATACCGTGCCGGAAAATGTCGAATTTGCTTATGCGGATCAGGATACTGCAGTGATCGAGAAAGAAATCTCTGTCACAGATGAACGACAGAAAGTGTCGATTACTGTCGAAAAACAGGATGCTGAGACAGGCAATACAGTAGCCGGAGCAGTGTTCGGTATTTACAATGCAAAAGACATTCAGACGAAAGATGGAAAAGTGATCGTCAAAGTAGATACTCTTTTACAGGAAATGACTTCTGATGAAAAAGGTCAGGCAGCATGTACACTGGATCTTCCACTTGGAAGCTATTATGTAAAAGAACTGAAAGCACCAAATGGATTCGTATCTTCTGATGAAGTACTGAGATTTGATGCTTCTTATCAGGGGCAGGATGTACAGACAGTAACATTAAAATCCGTAAAGAAGAACCAGCCGACAACTGTTGAGATCACAAAATCAGATGCAACAACCGGTGTAGAACTGGATGGAGCTTATCTGAAAGTAACGGATAAAGATGGAAATGTGGTAGACAGCTGGACATCTTCCAAAGATGCACCGCATGTGATCAAATATCTGAAAGTGGGTGAGACTTATACCCTACATGAAGAGTTTGCACCGCATGGTTATCTGGTAGCCAATGATGTGACATTCACAGTCAAAGATACCGGAGAAGTTCAGAAAGTGGAAATGAAGGACGAGGTACCGGTTGGTGAACTCATCATCAACAAAAAGGGAGAATTCCTGGATTCTGTTACACTGGCCGATAAGGTCAAAGGTGTGGTGGAACACATTTTCAACTATGTAACCGGAAAGCTGACAGATGTTACGTTTGAAGTCTATGCTGAGGAAGACATTAAGGCTGCCGATGGCGTCAGTGACGATTACTATAAAAAGGATGAACTGATTGCAACGATCAAGACAGATGAAACCGGTATTGCAAAACTGGAAAATCTTCCACTTGGTAAATACTATGTGAAAGAAACAGGAACTGCTTACGGTCATGTACTGGATGGTGAGATCCGTCATGTAGATCTGACTTACGTGGATCAGAATACACCAGTTGTAGTCTATGACAAAGACTGGCAGAACAACCGCCAGAGAGTAGAAGTCAGTGTACTTAAGAAAGAAAAAGATTCTGACCGTACATTGGAAGGCGCTATCTTTGGATTATTTGCCAAAGAAGACATTAAGTCTGAGACAACAGGTAAAGTCCTGATTGAAGCTGATGAGATCATTGAACTGAAATCTACGGATGAAGAAGGAAAGATCACATTTGTTGCAGATCTTCCAATAGGAGCAACTTACTATGTAAAAGAGCTCTATGCACCGGACGGATTCGTAACCAACGATGAAGTAAAGGAATTTACCTTTGAGTATGTAGGTGAGAATCAGCCGACAGTCACTTATGATTTTACCTTTGATAATCAGCCAACCGTCGTTGAATTTGCCAAATCCAGTCTGACAACCGGAAAAGAACTTCCAGGATGTAAGCTGAAAGTGGTAGATTCTGATGGAAATATCGTGGATGAATGGACTTCCGGTAAAGAAGCACATGTGATCCGTGAGCTGACTGTCGGAAAAGAATACACACTGGTTGAAACAAAACCTGTTGATGGTTACGTGACAGCTGAAAGCGTGAAGTTCACGATCAAAGATACTGCCGATGTGCAGAAAGTTGAGATGAAGGATGATGTAACGAAGGTGAAAATCTCCAAACAGGATATCGCCGGAAAAGAACTTCCGGGAGCGAAACTCACAATCCTTGATCAGGATGGAAAAGTTGTGGAAAGCTGGACCAGTACAGAGAAAGCACATTATATCGAAATGCTTCCGATCGGAAAATACACTCTCCGTGAAGAAACAGCACCGGATGGCTATCTGGTTGCAAAAGATGTGGAATTCGAAGTAAAGGATACCGGTGAAGTACAGCATGTAACCATGGTGGATGAGGAAAAACCGGCAGAAAAGACACCGGAAGGTGGAAAACCTGTCAGTGATTCACCAAAGACTGGGGATAACACCAATCTGTGGCTGTGGTTTATGCTTCTCGGCATTGGTGCGACTGGTACAGGAGCCCTTGCATTTATGAGAAAAAAGAAACACTAATCAAATAAGAATGAGCGTTCATGGAAACCGAAAGGAATCTGTGGACGCTTTTTTAGATGGGAGAAACCATGAGAAATATCATTATTTTTGTTGCTCTTCTGGGAGCAGCGGCAATATTTACAGTTTTGTATTGTCTCATTGCTGCCGGAAGTCAGGCAGAGAAAAAACTGACAGAAATCATGAGAAAAGAGGAAGAACGGAATGAAGACAAATAAAGATCTAATTATAGAACCAAATGCAGCTATTGAGGGAAGAAAGTACAGCGAAGAAAAGCCATGGTCCTGCAAGTACTGTTACTGGTGGGAAGGCAAAAAGAAAGGCTGTAGCTTGAAACAGTGCCATTATCTGCTTGCTGAGAAGAAAAAAGCAGTAAAAACGACACCATGTAGTGGCTGTCCGTATGGAAAACATGTTCCATGTATCGGATATTGTATTGCCCGTCTTCATTCTGAAATGAAAGGAAAGAAAGGACGTGGGTAATTGCAGGAAGAAGTAAATCAGAAAGTAATCAGCCTGAGCATCCAGGGAGTTAAGATCACTGCCAGTGTGCTAAAAGCAGCCCTTCGGAAGTTCCTGGAAATGGATAACCGCAGGAAACAGAAAGCAACGCAGGTGAAAATGGCAGAAAAGACCGGACGGGCTCAGGAGAAAGGAAGGGAACAAGCCCGAAAAAAGATTGAAAAGAAAAAGCCACATGGAAAGCAGACCATCAAGCAGCTGAATGCACAGGGAGTACAGCTTTCCAACTTAAAGATCACAGATGAAAATATCAAATCCTTTGACCGTGTGGCAAGAAAATACGGCATTGATTACAGCCTGAAAAAAGATGTCGGTGCGGATCCGCCGAAATATCTGGTCTTCTTTAAGGCAAAAGATGTGGATGTGATGACAGCGGCTTTCCGGGAATATGCCGGAGTAGAACTAAAAAAGAAACAGGTGAAGAAACCATCGGTCAGAAAGAAACTGCAGAAATCTGTAGAAAGAAAAGCAAAGCACCGCCAGCGTGTGAAGCAGAGACAAAAATCCAGAGGTCAGGAACGATGATGCGGGAGAAATTACAGAAGATCCAGGTCAAACGGCTGGTGATCTTAAATCTCCCATATTTCTTTATCTTCTATGTAGCAGATAAAGGATCCTGGCTGTACCGGCATTGCCTGGGAGAAAGCATGGTCCAGAGACTTGGCGTGATGTTAGTCAATTTTCGACTGGCATTTTTAAGCTGGCTGCCAAGTATCGCTTTGCAGGACCTTACAGTAGGTGTTCTGGTTGCAAGTGCATTAAAACTGGTTGTCTACTATCGTTCTAAAAACGCAAAGAAGTTCCGGCAGGGTGTGGAGTATGGATCTGCAAGATGGGGAAATAGAAAAGATATCGAACCCTTCATGGATCCGGTTTTTGAAAACAATGTCATCCTCACAGAAACAGAACGTCTGACCATGAACAGCCGACCAAAAGCCCCAAAGTATGCCAGAAATAAGAATGTGATTGTCATCGGTGGTTCCGGATCCGGTAAGACAAGATTCTATGTGAAGCCGAACCTTATGCAGATGACAGATCACGTATCCTATGTGGTCACTGATCCGAAGGGAACGATCATTGTTGAATGCGGGAAGATGCTGGTAAATGGAGGCTACCGGATCAAGGTGCTAAATACAATCAACTTTAAAAAGTCCATGCATTACAATCCGTTCCATTATATCCGGAGTGAAAAAGACATCTTAAAGCTGGTCAATACCATTATCGCAAATACCAAGGGTGAGGGCGAAAAATCAACGGAAGATTTCTGGGTCAAAGCGGAACGTCTATTGTATTCTGCACTGATCGGATACATCTGGTATGAGGCACCAGAGGAAGAACAGAACTTTTCTACTCTGTTGGAATTTATCAATGCCAGTGAGACCAGGGAGGATGATGAAGAATTTAAAAATGCAGTGGATGAATTGTTTGAAGAACTGGAAGCAGAAAATCCGGAACACTTTGCAGTAAGGCAATATCGCAAGTACAAGCTTGCAGCCGGCAAAACTGCAAAATCGATTTTGATTTCCTGTGGTGCCAGACTTGCACCATTTGACATTCAGGAACTAAGAGAAATTATGTCGTATGACGAAATGGAACTGGATATGATCGGCGATCAGAGAACAGCCATGTTTGTCATCATCAGTGATACAGATGACACATTCAACTTTGTGGTAGCGATTATGTACACCCAGCTCTTTAACCTGCTTTGTGATAAAGCGGATGATGAGCATGGAGGCAGGCTCCCTTATCATGTACGGCTGCTTCTTGATGAGTTCAGCAATATCGGACAGATTCCAAAATTCGACAAATTGATTGCTACGATCCGAAGCAGGGAAATCTCCGCTTCTATCATCTTGCAGTCACAATCTCAGCTGAAAACTATCTATAAGGATGCTGCTGAGACGATCACAAGTAACTGTGACACCGTTCTTTTCCTGGGCGGAAAGGAAAGCTCCACACTGAAAGAAATATCAGAAACCCTGGGAAAGGAAACCATTGATCTTTACAACACATCAGACACCAGAGGCAGCAACCGGTCCTATGGGCTGAACTATCAAAAGACTGGAAAAGAACTGATGAGTAGAGATGAGCTGGCGGTCATGGATGGAGAAAAATGTATCTTACAGCTTCGAGGAGTCCGGCCGTTTTTAAGCAACAAATATGACATCACAAAGCATAAACGGTACAAAGAGCTTGCCGATTTTAATAAGAATAATGCGTTTGATGTCGAAAAGTATCTGGCACACCGACTGGTGATGTCGGAAGATACAGAATTTGAAATGTATGAAGTAACTGTAACACAAGAAGACGTATCAGTGATTGAAGCTGAGGAAGGTGAGGACTGATATGAAAGAAAGAATTCGAGCACCCTGCTACTACTGATAAGGGTACAAAAAGGTCTGAATAAAAGGGAAAGGAGTAGAGCCAAACGCTTACAGACCATAAGAAAAAGCGTTTGTTCATACATTTGATTATGGCTTTTTTTAGCAGTGCAATCAATATCCTTCAGACACTGGTCGTTGCAATCGGTGCCGGTCTTGGTGTCTGGGGCGTAATCAACCTGATGGAAGGTTATGGAAACGACAACCCGGGTGCAAAATCCCAGGGAATTAAGCAGCTGATGAGCGGTGGTGGTGTTATCCTGATCGGAACACAGCTAATCCCGCTTCTGAGTGGATTATTTGGTTAAGAGAAAGGAGTAGAGATCCATGTTCAGTCAGATTTTTGATGCGATTGAGGAATGGATGAGGGAACTCTTAACCGGGATGATCACTTCCAACCTGGACACGATGTTTACTGATGTCAATCAAAAGACTGGTGAGATTGCCACCCAGGTTGGACAGACCCCGCAAGGGTGGAACGGCAGCATATTCAGTATGATCCGGAACCTATCGGATTCCGTGATCATGCCGATCGCAGGTATTATTATCACACTCGTACTCTGCTACGAATTAATTTCTATGCTGACCGAGCGCAACAACATGCATGATATTGATACCTGGATGTTTTTCAAGTACTTCGTAAAAATGTGGATCGCTGTTTATCTGGTGAGTAACACATTTACGATCACAATGGCGGTATTCGATGTGGGCCAGCACGTAGTTAATTCTGCGGCCGGTGTTATCACAGGAAGTACCGCCATTGATATTTCTTCGGCATTGACGGATCTTTCCGCAACCCTGGAAAGTATGGAAATCGGAGAACTTGTTGTATTGGCGCTGGAAACCCTTATCGCCGGCTTCTGTATGAGAATCCTGTCTGTACTGATCACAGTGATCATGTATGGACGTATGATAGAGATTTACCTATATACCTCAGTTGCGCCGATTCCATTCGCAACTATGAGTAACAGAGAATGGGGACAGATCGGCACGAATTATTTCAGAGGACTCTTTGCCCTGGCTTTCCAGGCATTTCTGATGATGGTATGCGTTGCAATCTATGCAGTGCTTGTTGCAGGTATCCAGTATTCAGATAATCTGAGTTCTTCATTATTTGGCGTTATGGCTTACACAGTAATCTTATGTTACAGCCTCTTTAAGACGGCCTCTTTAAGTAAGTCGATATTCAACGCGCACTAAATTACAGGAAGGAGTGAAAATCATGGCATATGTCAGCGTACCGAAAGATTTAACGAAGGTAAAAAATAAAGTAGCATTTAACCTGACCAAAAGACAGCTGATCTGTATCGGTATAGGTGCTGCAATGGGAATTCCAAGCTATTTCCTCTTGCGAAATGTGAT
>JALFVM010000192.1 GCA_022787145.1 Lachnospiraceae bacterium
TGCATTGGAAAAAGAAGGTGCTGGTTATGTAGTGGCTTCTCTTGGCGTCGATTCCGGTTATGTTCCATATACGTCCTACAGCGCAAAGACCAGCTTCATGGAAGAACATCCGGAAACCATCCAGAAATTTACGAATGCACTTCAAAAAGGCATGGATTATGTGCAAAAGCATACCTCAGAAGAAATTGCCAAAGTGATTGCACCGCAGTTTGCGGAGACGGATCTGGATACGATTACAACAATTGTAGAGCGTTACCACAGCCAGGATACCTGGAAAGAAAATCTTGTTTTTGAAAAAGACAGCTTTGAACTTTTGCAGGACATTCTGGAGTCAGCGGGAGAGCTGAATGAGAGAGTGGATTATGACAATCTGGTAACGACACAATATGCGAAAAAGGCTGTGGAAAAGTAAGAAAGACGTTGACTTCTTTAAGGGATAGACTTATAGTTTTGGATAATAAAAGGAAAAAGCACAGCAAGGAGACGATACGTATGAAAATAACATTTGTAGGATGCGGAAATATGGCAAAGGCCATGATTGGCGGAATTTTGGGAAATCATTTATGTGAAGCAAACGACATTACAGCAACAAATTCTTCGGAGACTTCCTGTGAGAAGAATAAAAAAGAATTTGGAATTGAGACTTCCACAGACAATTGTGCTGCGGTGAAAGGGGCAGATGTGATTGTTCTTTCTGTGAAACCGCAGTTTTATGAGACAGTAATACGGGAAATCAAAGACAGTGTGACGAGCGAGCAGCTTGTGATTACGATTGCTCCGGGAAAAACGCTGGCATGGCTGAGAGAAAAATTCGGCAAGGAAGTAAAGCTTGTTCGCTGTATGCCGAACACACCTGCTTTGGTTGGCGAGGGAATGACTGGTATCTGTTGCAATGAAGCAGTCCAGAAAGAGGATCTGGAAAAGGCACTGGCTATTTTAAATAGTTTTGGAAAAACACAAATTGTGGCAGAACATCTGATGGATGCGGTAGTGGCAGTCAGCGGAAGTTCTCCAGCCTATGTGTTTATGATGATCGAGGCGATGGGAGATGCGGCTGTAGCAGAAGGTCTTCCAAGAGCGCAGGCATATCAGTTTGCGGCGCAGGCAGTTTTGGGAAGTGCAAGGATGGTGCTTGAGACGGGAAAACATCCGGCTGAGTTAAAAGATATGGTGTGCTCCCCGGCAGGAACGACCATTCAGGCAGTAAAGACACTGGAAGAACAGGGATTTCGCAGTGCTTTGATGGAAGCAATGGCTGTCTGTGCGGAAAAGAGCAGAAATATGTAGAAAAATGTCATAAATGAGATAGATAATAAAGAGGTATTGCAAAATAAAATATTGCAATGCCTCTTTGCTTTTGGCAAAATATAGATAATTAAAAAATATGGATGTAGGATTATTGGATTTTATTGCACAAAAGATAATCCGTTGATACATCCAAAAGACCTGCAATTGCTACAATGATGTCGACGGAAGGCGTGCGCTGTCCATTTTCATAATTGCAGTAAGCTTGTCTCGTTATGTGAAGTTCGTTTGCCATATCTTCCTGCCTTAAACCTTTTTGTAGTCGGCAGAAACGAAGATTTTTCGGAAAATAGTCGTTGACCATAAGATACCTCCATTGATGTTATATGCATGATGTCAGTCAAAAACGCGTCATTTCTTCTGGCTGAGTGTACTGTTATGGTATTTGCTTGAAAAAGTTACATCTTCACCGAACCATTCCGGCGGTGTAAAGCTGTTGGCTGTTTTTTCATCCGGAAATTCAACTTCTGCGAGCAACAAACCTTCGTAATCCTCATGGAATACATCAAGTTCAATTTTCAGAGGAGGATCCAGCGGCAGAATATAGCGGGTCTTACTGATGAGAAGACCGTCGACTTTTTCCTTTAAGTGAACATAAGCATCCTGTGTGAGGGGGAGATTGTATTCCTCTCGTACCATCAGTCCTTTTGATTTGTAGGTGAGGATATAATCGTCATCCTGCCGGCGGATTCTCACGACGGGCTCTGTGCAAAGATATCCCTGTTCAATCAGGTGATGTTCAAAGGAAGTAAGGTTTTCGGGCAGTTTTTTAATCAGGTATTTGCGTTCAATTTCCATAGTGAACTCCTTTCGATGCATGTTTCGTTGCTGTGAACAGCAACCATATTTCTTTTCTATTATCATTATAGCCTTTGCGTTGCAAATAAAAAAGTGAAATGTTATACTGAAACTATAAAAATAATAATTCGGAGGCGATAAAAATGAGCAAAGTATATGTTTTCCTGGCAGATGGATTTGAAGAAATTGAGGGTCTGACAGTTGTAGATTTGATGAGAAGAGCCGGTATCGAGGTCACTACAGTTTCAATCAAAGAGGATACTGCGATTGAAGGTTCTCATCATATTTTGCTGCGTGCGGATACAACATTTGGAAACTGTGATTTCTCAGACGCGGATATGCTTGTATTGCCGGGCGGCGGCCTTGGTACGAAAAATCTGGAAAAGTGTGAACCTCTTGGAAAACTGGTCACTTCCTATTGTGAAAAAGGAGGAAAAATTGCGGCCATCTGCGCAGCACCGAGAGTATTTGCAGGTCTTGGTCTTTTAAATGGAAAGAAAGCAACCTGTTATCCGTCTGTGATGGAGGAATTGACCGGCGCAGTAAAATCAGAGGATGCAGTAGTTGTGGACGGGAATATTACAACCAGCCGTGGACTGGGAACTGCCATTGATTTTTCACTGGAATTGATTACACAGCTGATTAGCAAAGAAAAGGCAGATGAGATTGCAGAGTCTGTTGTCTACAAACGTTGATTTTATCGGAATACATTCCGCATAGATTTTTGAAAAAATACTAGCTATATAAAAAAAATTGTGGTATACTTCTCTAATGACTGTAAACATGGAGAAGTGTACCACTTTTCCTATTATCTTAATAAAAGACGAAAATCAGTGCAGTATGATTTATAAATCAAGGAGGAATTGAAAAAATGAGTGTACAGGTAGAGAAATTGGAACATAATATGGCAAAACTGACCATCGAGGTTCCGGAAACAGAGCTGGAGGCAGCAATCGAGAAAGCTTATCAGAAACAGAAAAAATCCATCAGCCTTCCAGGATTCCGTAAAGGAAAAGCGCCTCGTGTTATGATTGAGAAAATGTATGGAAAGGGCGTGTTCCTTGAGGACGCAGCAAATTCACTGATTCCGGTACAGTATTCTATGGCTGCTGGAGAGAGTGGACTTGAGATCGTTTCTCAGCCTACAATCGATGTGACACAGTTAGAGCCAGGTAAACCATTTATCTTTACGGCGGAAGTAGCTGTAAAACCAGAGGTAACTCTTGGAGAGTATAAAGGTGTTGAAGTTGAAAAACAGAACACAGAAGTATTAGACGAAGAGGTTGATGCTGAGATCTTCAAAGAGAGAGAAAGCAACTCCAGAATGATCGACGTAGAAGATCGTGCAGTAGAAAACGGAGATACTGTAAATCTTGACTTCGAAGGATTTGTTGACGGTGAGGCATTTGAAGGTGGAAAAGGCGAAGGCTATCCGCTGGTAATCGGATCCAACACATTTATTCCAGGGTTTGAAGAGCAGCTGATCGGCGCAAACATCGATGAAGAGAAAGAAGTAAATGTAACATTCCCAGAGGATTATCAGGCAGAAGAACTGAAGGGAAAAGCAGCAGTATTTAAATGCAAAGTAAACAGAATCCAGAAAAAAGAGCTTCCGGAAGTAGATGATGAGTTCGCAAAAGATGTATCTGAGTTCGATACTCTGGAAGAGTACAAAGCTGATATCAGAAAGAAATTAGCTGAGGAAAAAGAAAAAGATGCACAGCGTGCAAAAGAGGATGCTGTGATCAATAAGATTATTGAGACTTCCGAGATGGACATTCCAGATGCAATGGTAGATGCTCAGATCGACCAGATGGCTGATGATTTCGGAAGAAGAATGCAGTCTCAGGGACTTTCTCTGGAGCAGTACTTCCAGTTCACAGGTCTGACAATGGAGAAATTAAGAGACGAGCTGAAACCACAGGCTCTGAAACGTATCCAGACAAGATTGGTTCTTGAGAAGATTGCAGAGGTTGAAGATATCCAGCCAACAGATGAGCAGGTAGATGAAGAAATTACAAAAATGGCTGAGATGTACAAAATGGAAGCTGACAAACTCAAAGAAATGATCGGCGAGTACGAGATGGCACAGATGAAGAAAGACATGGCTGTACAGCAGGCTGTTACTTTCGTAGCAGATGCTGCAAAAGAAGCGTAATCAAGTTTCTGATTGAGGGCGGGAGACGAGAGTATTTGCTTCATAGACAGGAGGAGTAAGAATGAGTTTTGTACCTTATGTAATTGAGCAGACAAGCAGAGGAGAGAGAAGTTACGACATTTACTCCAGATTATTGAAAGACAGAATCATTTTTCTTGGAGAGGAAGTAAACGATGTAACTGCCAGCCTGGTAGTTGCTCAGCTTCTGTTCCTGGAATCAGAAGATCCCGGAAAGGATATCCAGTTCTATATCAATAGTCCTGGTGGTTCTGTTACTGCAGGTATGTCTATTTATGACACTATGCAGTATATCAAATGTGACGTGTCTACCATTTGCCTTGGAATGGCAGCAAGTATGGGAGCATTCCTTCTTGCGGGCGGTACAAAAGGGAAAAGAATGGCATTGCCTCACTCTACGATTATGATTCACCAGCCATCCGGCGGGGCACAGGGTCAGGCAACAGAGATTCAGATTGTGGCAGATCACATTGCACAGACAAAGAGAACATTAAATGAGATTCTTGCGGCGAACACAGGACAGCCGCTGGAAGTTGTTGAGAGAGACACCGACAGAGACAACTATATGACGGCTGAACAGGCTATGGCATATGGATTGATTGACAGTGTAATTACACACAGATAATGTTGCTGAAGATAAGGCTCCTGCCATAGCGGTGGGAGTCTTATGTTGCTGTATAGTGACTATTCACAGTAGCTTTGAGAATAGAAACAGACGTGCTGTATAACAGAAATAAAAGGAGATTTATGGCAGATAAAATGAGAGATATGAAAATCAGGTGTTCTTTTTGCGGGAAACCGGAGGAACAGGTACGGAAATTAATTGCAGGCCCGGAAGGCGTATATATCTGTGACGAATGTGTTGGAATATGTTCCGAGATTATTGATGACGAATTTAATATGTATGAGGAAGATGTCTACAGCTCCGAAATCAATTTACTGAAGCCGGAGGAGATCAATGCGATTCTGGATGAATATGTCATTGGTCAGGAGGAGGCAAAGAAGGTGCTCTCCGTAGCTGTATATAACCATTATAAAAGAGTTCTTGCACAGAAAAGTATGGATGTAGAGCTTCAGAAAAGCAATATTCTTATGTTGGGACCGACAGGTTCCGGTAAGACACTGCTGGCTCAGACTCTGGCAAGAATGTTGAATGTACCTTTTGCCATTGCAGATGCGACGACGCTGACAGAGGCTGGGTATGTAGGTGAAGATGTGGAAAATATTCTGCTGAAAATTATTCAGGCAGCAGATTATGATATAGAGCGTGCGCAGTATGGAATTATCTATATTGATGAGATCGACAAGATCACGCGTAAATCAGAAAATGCATCCATTACCAGAGATGTATCTGGTGAGGGCGTGCAGCAGGCGCTTTTGAAAATTCTGGAAGGAACCGTGGCGAGTGTACCGCCTCAGGGTGGAAGAAAACATCCTCACCAGGATTTTATCCAGATAGACACAACGAATATTTTGTTTATCTGCGGTGGAGCGTTTGAAGGAATTGAAAAAATCATTGCAAACCGCAAAGATACCAAATCCATTGGTTTTGGGGCGGAAGTGATGGATAAACGAGAGAGAAATGTAGGAGAGCTCTTGAAAGAGGTTATGCCGGAGGATTTTATCAAATTCGGTCTAATTCCGGAGTTTATCGGTCGTGTTCCGGTTGTTGTATCTTTGGATGCACTGGATGAGACGGCGTTGATTCGTATTTTGAAAGAGCCGAAAAATTCTCTCACAAAGCAGTACCATAAATTATTTGAATTAGATGGCGTGGAGCTGCTTTTCGATGATGAAGCTCTCAAATCAGTAGCGGAGAAATCATTGGAGAGAAAGACCGGAGCAAGAGGGCTTCGTGCGGTGCTGGAGAAGGCTTTGATGGATGTGATGTATAAGGCTCCGTCGGATGGAACGATTCGTCAATGCCGTATCACAAAAGAGGTGATTGATGGAAGCGGAGAACCGGAGATTATACGCGGTGAGGCACCGGCACAGCCAAGAAGAGCAACAAAGGCCAAAAAACGCAAAGGACAATCCGAAACCGCCTGAAAAGGAGGCTGCAATAAATGAATGATATGATAGGAATATTACCGTCAGTGGCACTTCGGGGGACCGTGATCCTCCCGGAGACCATTGTACACTTTGATATAAGCAGAGAAAAATCCATCAAAGCGATTGAAGCTGCGATGATTCGAGATCAGAAAGTGTTTCTTGTTGCACAGAAAAATCCGGATGTAGAAAATCCTGGAAAAGAAGATCTGTATAAGATTGGAACGATTGCATTTGTAAAGCAGATCGTAAAGATGCCGGGAGATATTCTTCGAGTTCTGGTAGAGGGACTGGAGCGCGGGGAACTTCTGAGTTTTGTGCGGGAAGAGGAATATCTGGAAGCGGAGATTGTAAGATTCGAGAGGGAAGAGATTACCTGGGATGATAACACGCAGGAGGCAATGGTGCGTACCATTAAGGAATTGTTCCAGGCTTACTGTATGGAAAGTGGCAAAATCAGCAAAGAGCTTGCCGGACAGATTTTGGAAATTAACGATGTCAGGCGTCTGGTAGACCAGGTGGCTGTCAATCTTCCTCTCTATTATAAAGATCGTCAGAAATTGCTGGAAGCAGTATTTTTGTCAGAACGTTATGAGCTTCTTGGCGTACTTTTGTCCAAGGAAATTGAGATTTGTCGAATCCGTCAGGAATTTCAGCATAAAGTTCGTGCAAGAATGGATAAAAACCAGAAGGAATATATTTTAAGAGAACAGATGAAGCTGATTCGGGAAGAACTGGGAGAAGACAATACTGTTTCCGATGCAGATGAATTTACGCAGAAGGCAAAAGAGTTGGAAGCTTCCGATGAAGTGAAAGAAAAAATCTTAAAGGAAATTGAGCGTTTTAAGAGTATGGGAAACAGCAGCGGTGCGGAGAGTACCGTTTCCAGAGCCTATATTGAGACGCTTTTAAGCCTTCCGTGGGATAAAACTTCTCAGGATTCTACCGATATGAAGGAAACCTTTGCCATTCTGGAAAAAGACCATTATGGACTGGAAAAGGTAAAGGAACGCATCATGGAGTATCTGGCTGTTCGTACACTTACAAAAAAGGGCGACGCGCCGATTCTTTGTCTGGTTGGACCTCCGGGAACTGGAAAGACCTCCATTGCCTGCTCGGTAGCCAAAGCACTGAACAAGCAATATGTGCGCATCTGTCTTGGTGGTGTGCGTGATGAGGCAGAAATCCGTGGCCATAGAAGAACGTATGTGGGAGCGATGCCGGGACGAATCGCCATGGGAATCAAACAGGCCGGTGTCAAGAATCCATTGATGCTTCTGGATGAGATTGACAAGACTTCGAGCGATTACAAGGGAGATACTTCTTCTGCGCTTCTTGAAGTGCTGGATTCGGAACAGAACAGTCGCTTTGTGGACCATTATGTGGAAATTCCAATGGATCTTTCGGATGTGCTGTTTATTGCAACTGCAAACGATGCACAGGCGATTCCGAGACCGCTTCTTGACCGTATGGAGATTATTGAAATCAGCAGTTATACAGAAAATGAGAAGGAACACATTGCCAAAGAGCATCTGATTTCGAAACAGAAGCTTGCAAATGGTCTGGAAGAAAGACAGCTTACGATTCAAAATAATGCGCTGCGCAAGATTATCAGCGGCTATACAAAAGAAGCCGGCGTGCGAAATCTGGAGCGTAAGATTGGACAAATCTGCCGGAAGGCTGCCAGAGAGATTTTGGAGGACGGAGAGCAGAAGATTATCGTCACGACGAAAAATCTGGAGCATTATCTTGGAAAATCGCGTTACAGTTATCAGATGGCGAACAAGAAAGATGAAGTCGGAATTGTGCGCGGTCTGGCATGGACAAGTGTTGGCGGCGATACGCTTCAGATTGAAGTAAATCTCATGCCTGGCAAAGGAGAGATGCGTCTGACCGGACAGCTTGGTGATGTCATGAAGGAATCGGCACAGATTGGAATCAGCTACATTCGTTCTGTGGCAAAGAAATATAAGATTGATCAGAATTTCTTTCAGGAAAATGATATACATATCCATATTCCGGAAGGCGCAGTGCCGAAAGATGGTCCATCGGCTGGAATTACGATGGCGACAGCAATGCTGTCTGCAATTACGAAGACTCCTGTGAGGGCTGAGGTGGCCATGACAGGAGAAATCACATTGAGAGGACGTGTGCTTCCAATCGGAGGTTTGAAAGAGAAACTTCTGGCTGCAAAGAACGCCAAGATTAAGACCGTTCTTGTACCGAAAGAAAACAAACCGGATGTGGAAGAAATTTCCGCGGAGATTACAGATGATTTGAATATCGTTTATGTGGAAAAGATGGAAGAAGTATTGAAGGAAGCTTTAAAAAATCAGTAAGAGGAGATCATATGGTTATCAAAAACGTTTCACTTGATATTGTCTGCGGAATTACCAGTAAGCTGCCGGAAAATAACCGGCCGGAAATCGCGTTTGCCGGAAAATCAAACGTAGGAAAATCTTCCTTGATCAATGCACTGATGAATCGAAAATCTCTGGCAAGAACGAGTTCCCAGCCTGGAAAAACTCAGACAATCAATTTTTACAATGTCAATGATGCCATGTATCTGGTGGATTTGCCTGGCTACGGTTATGCGAAGGTATCCAAGTCTGCGCAGGAACAGTGGGGAAAGCTGATTGAGCGTTATCTTCATCAGTCCCAGATGCTCAAAGCGGTATTTCTGCTGATTGATATTCGGCATGAACCGTCAAACAATGATAAAATGATGTATGATTGGATTGTTGACAACGGATACAATCCGATCATCATTGCAACAAAACTGGACAAGCTGAAAAGAAGCCAGGTGCAGAAGCATGTGAAAATGATCAAACAGGGGTTGAATCTGATTCCGGGAACGCAGGTCATACCATTTTCTGCCACTTCTAAACAGGGAAGAGAGGAAATCTGGCAGTTGATGGAAGAATTGCTGACGGAGCGTTTGCAGGAAACTGAATAACAAACATGGTTGGTAAGGCTGCTGATTCTATGGATGTCAGCAGCCTTCTTATGTTATGAGCGTTCTAACAAGTTGATATTTCGAATAATTTTGCATCTAAATTTCTTATTTCTGCAAAATTATTTCAAAAATTAATTTGTTAGAATCATGGAGATTATGCAGGAGAGAAGAAGATGTTAAAAGGGATTATTTTTGATATGGATGGTGTTCTGATCAATACAGAACCGCTCCATTATCGCGTGTGGAAGAAGACCTTTCAGCAGAAAGGTCTTGAAATTGAATATGAGAATTATAAAGGTTGTATTGGAAGTACCGTTGGATATCTGTTGGATTTGATTCAGAAGCATTATGGTGTTGACTTTCATGACGACCTGGAGTTGGTGCCGCTTCAGAGAAAAAACAAGGCAGAGATGATTGCAAAAGAGGGATTTCCAAAGATTCCTGGTGTGCCTCAGATGCTGGAGCGTGTGCATGAGGGCGGTTTTCTTATGGCAGTTGCCTCGTCTTCGCCGGAGGTCTATATCAATCAGGTTATTGAAATGCTGGGAGTAAAAGACTATTTTCAGGTTTTGTGCAGTGGAGAAAATGTAAAAAATCCAAAACCGGCACCAGATGTATTTTTAAAGGCGGCAAAAGAACTGGGATTGTCTGTGGATGAGTGTCTTGTAATTGAAGACTCGACGAATGGATGCCGGGCCGCAAAAGCAGCAGGAATGGTGTGTTTAGGCTACGATAATCCGGATTCCGGAGACCAGGATCTAAGCATTGCCGATGGTGTGATTGATGATTACGAAAAACTGGATGCCGGGTTTCTTCAGGGGATTTACGACATGTCTTGTAAATCAAAACAAAATCGGATAGAATAGACTCGATATATATGATAAAAAGATTGGAAGGAAGCCTATGGGAATTATTAGAGCCAGCAAATTAGGGTTTGACTATTTTAGATATGATGAGGAAGGAAATGAGGAAGAAATCAATCGAGCCATTGACGGTGTAAATCTGGATGTGAAAGCTGGACAGTTTGTGGCAATCCTGGGACATAATGGTTCCGGCAAATCGACACTGGCCAAGCATTTAAATGCACTCCTTGTTCCGACGGAGGGAACACTGTGGATTGACAACATGGACACGGCCAAGGAGGAGGATTTGTGGAAAATCCGTCAGAAGGCAGGCATGGTCTTTCAGAATCCTGACAATCAGATCATTGCGACAGTTGTGGAAGAGGATGTAGGATTTGGACCCGAAAATCTGGGAGTTCCGACAGAAGATATCTGGAAACGCGTAGATGAGAGTCTGGAAAAGGTAGGTATGATCAGCTACCGCAAACATTCTCCGAATAAATTATCAGGAGGCCAGAAGCAGCGCGTGGCGATTGCCGGTGTGATGGCGATGCACCCGCAATGCATTATTCTGGATGAGCCTACTGCCATGCTGGATCCGAATGGCCGAAAGGAAGTGCTCAAGGCAGTGCGGGAGCTGAATGAACAGGAAGGTGTGACAGTCATACTGATTACACACTATATGGAGGAAGTCGTGTTTGCAGACAATGTGTATGTCATGGACAGTGGAAAAATTGTGATGCAGGGAACTCCAAGAGAAATTTTTTCACAGGTGGATTTACTGCAAAGTTATCATCTGGATGTGCCGCAGGTGACACTTCTTGCTCATGAATTGAGAAAAGAAGGTGTGGATATTCCTGAGGGAATCCTTACAATAGAAGAGTTGGTGAATGCTTTATGTCAATAGAATTAAAAAATGTATGTTACACTTACAGTCCGGGAACCGCTTATGAAATGCATGCGCTAAAGGATGTAAATCTGACAATTTCAGATAATCAGTTTATTGGAATAATCGGTCATACGGGAAGCGGAAAGTCAACGCTGATTCAGTTGTTCAACGGTTTGATGAAACCGACATCCGGTGAGGTGCTTTACAATGGGGAAAATATTTGGAATGAAAATTACAATTTAAAGAAACTGCGCAGCGAAGTTGGACTGGTTTTTCAGTATCCGGAGCATCAGCTTTTTGAGGTGGATGTGCTTTCGGATGTGTGTTTTGGACCCAAAAATCAGGGACTGACGAAAGAAGAGGCGCAGGTGCAGGCGAAAATGGCACTTGGTCAAGTGGGGATTCCCGAGGAATTGTATCAAAAATCTCCATTTGAACTTTCCGGAGGTCAGAAAAAGCGTGTGGCAATTGCCGGTGTGCTTGCCATGAATCCGAAAATTTTGATTCTCGATGAGCCGACAGCCGGACTGGATCCCCAGGGCCGTGATGAGATTCTCAATCAGATTGCAGAGCTTCATGAGAAAAGAGGAATTACGATCGTGCTGGTATCTCACAGCATGGAGGACATTGCCAGATATGTGGGGCGTATCATTGTCATGAATCATGGAGAAGTGGCGTTTGATGATACACCGAAGAAAGTATTTTCACATTACAAAGAATTGGAGAAAATCGGTCTGGGAGCACCGCAGATTACTTATATTATGCATGAATTAAAAGAACGAGGTCTGGATGTGGATACCACTGCGACTACAGTAGAGGAAGCCAAAGAAAGCATTTTGCATGTTTTGCGTGGCGGCGGAAAGGACAGCAGATGATCAGAGATATTACACTTGGACAATACTATCCGGCAAATTCAATCCTGCACAGATTGGATGCGCGTACAAAATTTATCGGAACGATGGTTTTTGTGGTTTCTGTGTTTGTGTTCCACTCTTTTTTTGGATATGGGGTGGCGACACTGTTTTTAGCAGCCATGATTGTTCTGTCGAAAGTACCTGTCAAATTTATGTTTAAGGGACTGCGCAGCATCATTTTTATTTTGATGATTACCGTAGTGTTTAATATTTTCCTGACACCGGGAGAAATTCTGTGGCACTGGGGAATTTTGAAGGTGACAAGAGAAGGCTTGGTCGTTGCCGGAAAGATGGCGATTCGTCTTACCTATCTGGTGATTGGATCTTCGCTTATGACATTGACTACAACGCCAAATCAGCTGACGGATGGTCTGGAAAGCCTGATGAAGCCGCTTTCTTATTTGAAAGTACCAGTGCATGAGATTGCGATGATGATGTCAATTGCACTGCGTTTTATTCCGATTCTTCTGGAGGAAACGGATAAGATCATGAAGGCGCAGATTGCCAGAGGTGCGGATTTTGAGAGCGGAAATATCATTCAGAAGGCGAAGGCTCTTGTGCCGCTTCTTGTACCGCTGTTTGTATCGGCATTTCGCCGTGCCAATGATCTTGCGATGGCGATGGAAGCCAGATGCTATCACGGTGGAGGCGGAAGAACACAGATGAAACCTTTGAAATACAAAGGCAGAGATTATCTGGCATTTTTGATTTTGGCGGCCTATCTGGCAGTCGGCATTGTATTTCGTGTAGTGGGATTATGATGGAGGAGATGAGATGAAACGAGTAGGTCTGATTGTAGCCTATGATGGAACGAATTACTGTGGTTGGCAGACACAGCCAAACGGAATTACCGTGCAGGGCGAATTGAATCGCTGTCTGTCGGAACTTTTGGGGACGGAGATTGAGACAATCGGAGCCAGCCGCACAGATGCCGGTGTGCATGCGATGGGGAATGTTGCTGTGTTTGATACAGACAGCCGGATTCCTGGTGAGAAGTTTTCCTATGCATTGAATCAGCGTCTGCCGGAGGATATCCGCATTCAGCTTTCGGAGGAAGTGGAGCCGGATTTCCATCCGAGATACTGTGACAGCGAGAAAACATATGAATACCGTATTTTGAACAGAAGGTTTCCGGTTCCTACCGAGCGGCTGTATTCTTATTTTTATCACTATCCTCTGGATGTGGAAAAAATGCAGGAGGCGACTTCTTATCTGATTGGAAGACATGATTTTGCAAGCTTTTGCGGGGCGAAAGCCCAGGTAAAATCAACGATCCGTATTGTGACAGGAATTGATGTTTTTCGTGAGGGAGATATGATTACGATCCGGGTGTCGGGGCGAGGCTTTCTCTACAATATGGTGAGAATTATTTCCGGAACATTGATTGAGATTGGAGCGGGACAGTATCCGCCGGAAAAGATGAAAGAAATTCTCGATGCGAAAAACAGAGAGGCAGCAGGACCGACGGCACCGGCCTGCGGACTGACGTTGATGGGGATTGAGTTCCTGTAAGGGAGTATTGATTTTTCGTTATTGTGAACAATAACATTTTTCGGCAATTTTTGGGTGAAAATAGAAAATATTTATTGACACACGCGGATTCGTGTAATATAATATCTCAATGTGACGTGGTGCGAAGATATTCAAGTCAAAAGCCCAGGCGAGAGTATTTTTGATAGCAGTTTCGGACATTTCTGCTGATCGCAAGCGTTTATAAGGAGATTAATATTAATGATATTTGTGAAGATAAAGCAGGAGGGAAAACCATGAAGACTTATATGGCTAATCCAGATAAAATCGAAAGAAAATGGTATGTGGTTGACGCTACAGACATGACATTAGGACGTTTAGCATCTGAGATCGCAAAAGTTTTAAGAGGAAAGAACAAACCAGTGTTCACACCTCATATTGATACAGGTGATTATGTAATTGTTACAAACGCTGAGAAAATCAAAGTAACTGGTAAAAAAATGAACCAGAAAATTTACTACCATCACTCAGACTATGTTGGTGGAATGAAAGAAGCTACTTTAGCTGAGATGCTGGCTAAGAAACCTGAGAAGGTAATCGAGCTTGCAGTAAAAGGAATGCTTCCAAAAGGACCTCTCGGAAGAAGCATGATTAAGAAACTTTTCGTATATGCTGGATCTGAGCACAAACATGTTGCACAGAAACCAGAAGTACTGACATTTTAATGAGGAGGTAAAGTAAATTGGCTAACGCAAAATTCTACGGAACAGGAAGAAGAAAATCATCAGTAGCAAGAGTATATCTTGTACCTGGAACCGGTAAAATCACAATCAATAAAAGAGATATCGATGAGTATTTAGGATTAGAGACATTAAAAGTTATCGTTCGTCAGCCACTGGTTGCTACAGAGACTGCTGATAAATTTGATGTTTTAGTAAATGTTCATGGTGGCGGATACACAGGACAGGCTGGTGCAATCAGACATGGTATCGCTCGTGCACTGCTTGAGGCAGATGCTGATTACAGACCAACCTTAAAAGCTGCTGGATTCTTAACTCGTGACCCACGTATGAAAGAGCGTAAGAAACCAGGTCTCAAAGCAGCTCGTCGCGCACCGCAGTTCAGCAAGCGATAATCATATCGTTTATTGGACGACTGCAGAAGAAGTTTATCCCGGAAACTTTCGTTTCCGGGATTTTTTGTAAATTCTTTTCTATATTCAGTCAATATCAATTATAAACCAAGGATTCTTTTGGACATCAGAATCAGATATTTTTCAAAATAGCAAATCTGATAGCTATATCATTTATTACAAATTCTCAAGATCATTCCCAAAATAAATTATTCATAAGAAAATTTAAGGATGACCGCAAATCACAAAATTTCTAAAGAAGTCATCGAAGGAGAAGCACCAGGATGACCGCAAATCACAAAATTTCCAAAGAAGTCATCGAAGAAGAAGCACCAGGATGACCGCAAATCGCAAAATTTCCAAAGAAGTCATTGGAAAAGAAGTGACAGGATGACCGCAAATCACAAGATTTCTAAAATAGTCAATAAAAGGAGATAAACATGCAAGGATTACGAAATATGCTTTTACAAGAAGAAAAATATTTAGAAGAGATTCTGGATAAGGCAAAACAGGGATTGGCTGCCGTACCAGACGGCTATCTGAGAATTTCAAAGGACAAAGAGAAACTACGCTACTATCATTGTACGAATGATAGATACGGAATTTATATTTCAAAAAAGAATGTAGAATTACCTATTCGATTGGCACAGAAAAGTTATGATATGTCTGTAGTGAAAAAGGTCCAGAATAGATTACGTCAAATAAAGAAAATAACGAAAGATTATTCCGATGATGAAATTGAACAGCTTTACACATCATTAAATAACGAAAGACAATTTTTGGTTAAGCCAATTGAGCCAACATGGAGGCAAACAGTCACCAAATGGTATGAGGAAGAATATCAAGGAAAAGAATTTCAAGAAGGGACGACAGTTATTCTTACAGAAAAAGGTGAACGAGTAAGGTCAAAGTCAGAGAAAATTCTTGCAGATTTCTTTTATCAAAGAAAAATACTTTATAAATATGAAAAACCTTTGTATCTGAGAGGATATGGGACCGTATATCCAGATTTTACATTTTTGTCAAAAAAGCTGGGACAAGAAATATATTGGGAACATGAGGGGATGATGGATAAGCAAGAATATGCCAGGACGGCAGTGCGAAAAATCGAATCTTATCAAAAGAATGGAATTTATCCGGGAGAACGTTTGATACTGACCTTTGAAACAGAAAAGAGCGTTTTAAATTCAAAAGATATAGAGGAACTGGCAAAAAAATATTTGGATTATTGAATGGAAAGATGGGATACTGGATAATTACAAAATTGAGATTTCTTCTTTTTTCATACCCAGGAAAAGCCTGTGGTACAATATTCAAAAGTATCCTTGCTATGCAGAGGTTTTCTTGTGAGAATCTGTATTGGAGGAAATAGGATATGCAGAATATATTAGTTGTCCTTTGTCACGCATATATTCCGCAAAACCGCAATCCGCATTCATACCGGTGACAACTTTGATGACCTGTTCATCTTTCCATTGAATCAAACGATCCAGATATTCTTTTTTTTCAATCAAGAGGATTACCTCCATCAAATAGTATTCTGATTTTAGAATATAATATGTAAAAAGTCAATTTATATTCCGAAATCGGAACATAATGTCCGCTCCAACAGATCGTTAACTCACCGCCCTATTTTGAGGGGGAAGCAATTGACAAATTTGTTGGAGAATCAGAAAAATTTTTGTATGATGAACATGGGATTAATGTAGATGCCTTATTAGAAGAGAAAAAATCTGAGAAGTATGATACAGTGATTTTTTCATCGTCAGGAAGAGGTTTTGAAGAAACTTTTTTAGGCGAAAATAAACCTACATGTTGGTATCCATGTAAAGTGAGCGAAAATAGGGAACATAATTTGAAGTATATTGCCATATATCGTGAAAGACCAGTTTCAGCAATTACTCATTATGCAAAAATTAAGGAATTTAAATATGATCAAGAAAAGAATTGTAAAGTATGTTATTTTGAAGGAACTCCTATTGAATTACCTAATAAAATAAAATTAGAAGGGAAAGATAGTTGTTTCTTTGTTGGAACTAAATATACTTCTCTTGAATATTTGCTGAATGCTACTAAAGCAGATGAAATAAGTTTTGGATAAATTCAGATAAAATAAATTTGTTAATATTTTGCATGAAAAAGCAATACAAAAGAGCGAAAAAATGATTGATTAAAAACAGTAGTCACCATATAATATATGCAGGAGAGATGCCTGCGTAAGCGAAGTAAAAGTAGACGGGACAGCCTGATTCCACAGTTTCGCAAACGTTAATCAATCGTTTTGGGACGAATACGAAAGACATTTATCCCGGAAGTTTTGACTTCCGGGATTTTTTATATTCAGAATTCATATCTAGTGTATAAAATATCAAAAATAATTTACAAATGAATGGGATTTTTCCTTTTATAATGTTGTCTAATAGATATAGGGAGAAGCATAAGGCCATATGTTGAATTCTTACAAATATAAGCACAGGAGGAACTGCATAAATGCAGGAAATAGAAGAATTGATAAAAAAGGCAAAGGGACGTGATCCAGATGCTTTTACGAGATTGATGCAATTTTATATGGAAGATATGTATCGAGTGGCAATTGCGATACTTATGAATGACGAAGATGTAGCAGATGCAATTCAAGATACCATTCTTACGTGTTGGGAGAAGATAGATACACTCCGCGAGGATAAATATTTTCGTACCTGGATGACCAGAATTCTGATTAACAAATCTTATGATATTCGAAAAAAACGTGGGAATATTATAGGATTGGAAGGATATGATCAAGAAACTGTGGCAAATGATTGCTACAATTTTGAGTTAAAAGAGGCATTGATGGCAATGGATGAAAAATATCGTGCAATTATGATTTTATTTTACAGTGAGGGATATCGGACAAAAGAAATTGCAAAACTTCTGCATATTCCCCAAAGTACAGTGCAGACACGATTAAAACGGGGGAGAGAATGGCTGGCAAAATACTATGGTGTGAAAAAGGAGTAAATATAATGGGAAAAAAGGGTAATATTTTTACAGAAGAGATTGAAATGCCGGAGATTGTTCTGCAAAAAGTAGAAGATGCTTTTATCAAAATCAGGAAGGAAAGTATCAAAGAAACAGAAATAAGGAGGAAAAACAAACGGCGTATCTTTAAAAGTCAGGTAGCAGTGGCCACATGTGTATGTGTTCTTGCTGTTGGGAGTATTACAGTGGCCGCAACAGTAAGTTATCTTTGGGGAAGAGGAATGAAGGAAACTATGCAGGCAACTGAGAAACAACAGCAGGAATTAGAAGAACAGGGAGTAGCATCGGGAACAAATGCTTATGAAGATCTTGCTGTTAGTTCAGGAGGAATAATTGTTACACCTACGGAAACAATTGTGGATGGCAAATGTGCATATCTTTCGTTTTCGGTAGAAGGATATCAGCTTGAAGAAGGAATGTCCCCTTGCTTTGAGGCAGTAAATGCTTATATTGGGGAGGATTCTGAAAATGTGGATGAATTTGTTGGCATGAGTGGAGCGTTTTATGATGGAATTGTCCCTGATGAAAATAATACTCCTGTCTATGCTGATGGAACACCAGTTAGATATGATGAAGACGGCAGTGTTATTTCACACTATGTCAATGAACAAGGTGCATATGAGTTTATCATGATTATTACAACATCTGATTTGGATGTAAGTTTAATTGGAGAGGAACTCCATGTTCAGTTTACAAATTTTGGCGCAGAAAGCGGAAAAGCGAAATTTACAAATTTAGTAGAAGGCAACTGGAATTTTGATATCAGGTTGCCGGGAAAGAGTGCGGTTAAAGCATATCAGATCGGAACTGTGGTAAATCGAACAAGATTTCAGCTAGATTTTGTAGAGATTTCTCCGATTTCTATTACAGCAAATTATTCTGTGATAGAAAAAGATAAAGGAAAAAATCACGACATCCCGGAGCTAACAGGAGTCATTTTGAAGGATGGAACGAAACTTCCGTATAGTGTCGGAGAAGGGCTGAGAGGATATCGGGACAAAAGCATGACAAAGGCATACACAATTGGAGTATTCGACCGGCTGATTGAGGTGGAAAATGTGAAAGCTGTATTGATTAGAAATGGAGATGGAGATTTTGTGACTGTGGATATCAAATAGATAGACGAACGGTAGTGTTATTCGACAAGCGTCTGCAATAATCTGACGCTGTGGAAAATCCAGTTTGATGAAGCTGATGGTGGAGCATTTACGGGATATTGGAGAGACAGAATGTATATTGTATTCTGTCCTGGGCAATTTTTGTGTATTTTCACAGAAAATTGTGGTAAAATTTATCAAACAGGATTTTTGAATGGAGGGCGATTCCTTGTGGCAAAGCAGACAAAAGGATATTGTAAATATTGTGGAAAAGAATATACAAAAAGCGGAATGCTTCGTCATTTGGCATCATGTCAGAAAAGAAAAATCAGATTGGAACGAGAAAGCACAAAAACAAGGTGTGGATATTTCCAGGTAGTGATATATGCGAAATATGATAAAGATTACTGGTTGATTATTGAGATAAGCGAAAATGCTACATTAAAAGATTTGGATCAGTTCATCCGAAATATCTGGGTAGAATGTTGTGGAAATCTCAGTGCATTTGATATTGCAGGAGTACGCTATGAAGTTCTGCCTGATACGGATCCGTTCTGGGGACCGCCGGCCAAGAGTATGAATTATAAATTAAAAGATGTATTGGAAGTTGGAGAAGCAGCAACATATGAGTATGATTTTGGTTCAACCACAGAATTGATTTTGAATGTACATAGCTATCGTGTCGGAGGACGAAAAAGAGAAAAAATAGTGATATTGTCCCGCAATCAGCCATTGGAAATCTTATGCAGTCAGTGTGGAAAAAATAAAGCAAGCTGGGTAAATCCAGAAGGTTATTATGAAGGAAATCCGTTCTGGTGTGAGGAATGTCTGGAAAAAATGGAATCAGACGAAGAAGAATCTGAAGAATACGATATTCCGGAATTTTTATTACCGGTATGTAATTCACCGAGAATGGGCGTTTGCGGATATGAAGGAAGTGACATTTATCCGGATCAGTTTGAGCCAGATAAAGAATAAACGTATCTGTTCAGTACCCTCACAGATACGAGCCAAAATCCATGAAAATCATCTTTGATGATGGGATTTTGGCTTATATGTCTCGGGATTTTCATGCAAAATGCATGAAAACACCTCGCGGGATATTACCTGCTGAACAGTTACGAATAAACACTGATAGAGAGGGGAATGTATGTCTGCAAATTTGACGCGCAAAAAAAAGAGGAAGCATTGGGATGCGTATAGCATCATGCATGGAAACGAAGAAGCAGCGAGTATTCGCAGAGATGGAACCTGTACCATTTATTCTTCTGAAATGATGCCGTATAATCTGTATCTGGAAGAGGAATGTGAAGATGATATTGATATAAGGATACAGAATCTTGACAATTTTTATTACTGGTGTGCCTCTCGGGTGTTGACGCTTGACCGGCAATATGCCAAGGAGATTCTCAACAGTATTGGTGCAACGCAGTCATCGACAGACAGAGAGCGGGCACAGATTGCATTATCGTATCATTGTTTGTCTTTGATGGATATTTACTGGACAAGAGAAGAGACAGAAGAAACAGAATTTGCAGAGATCAATTTGTTTGAGAATCATCTGGAGAAGGCATTCGTGGATGTCACACTTCGAGGAAAGCAGATGACGATTCAGAACAGTTATCTGATTGCGGATGATCTGGGGACACAGGGATGTTATCCGAAGGCATGGATCAGAAAAAAAGACGGCTTCTGGCTTATGAAGGATGGAGGACTGGAAGCTGTGGAGCGTGAGCTGTTGGCAAGCCGGATCTGTCGATGCTTTCGAGTGAATCAGGTTCTTTATGAGGAAGATTTTTACGACGGACAAAAAGTTTCTGTGAGCAAAATCATTACATCTTTGAATGAGAGCATTGTGTCTATGGAACATTTTGAAATATATGCACTGAATCACGACATGGATAAGATGGAATATATTTTGAAACTGGACGGTTATTCCTATTATATGATGAATATACTGGATTATCTGATTGGAAATACCGATCGCCATTGGGGAAACTGGGGGATGCTGATTGACAACAAGACGAATCAACCGATTCGTCTGTATGATCTGATGGATTTCAATAAGGCATTTCAAGCATATGATCAAATAGAAGGTGCCAATTGTTTGACGACAGAGACAACACAGAGCCAGAAAGAGGCTGCGATAGAAGCTGTGCAAAAGATTGGGCTTAATCAGGTAGAAGAGATTTCTCCTGAATGGTTTACCGATGATGCGCAGAGAGAGATGTTTTACCGAAGGCTGGAATTGTTAACCGGATACGAAAATACATGGAAAAAGTAATCCGGAAACGGAGTCCTGTTGAAACGGCAAAGGAAGCGCTGACAGATCCACGCACGCAAAAAGACGAAGGGAGGCAGCAAATATGATTTCCGATGAAAGTGCATATCGGCGGTATCTTGACGGAGAGCAAAAGGCCGCCGATCTGCTGGTTGAAAAATACGGTGATGCATTGACGCTGTATATAAATGGCTATCTCAAGGATATTCACGAAGCGGAAGACTTGATGATCGAAGCATTTTCACTAATCTTTGCAAAAGAGCGTCCGATTACAGGTGCGGGAGCGTTTAAGGCGTATCTGTATAAGACGGCGCGAAATCTCGCCTTGCGCCATAGGAAAAAGCACAGGCCAGGCTTTCTGTGTTTCGATGAATTGAACTTTGAGCCGCGCAGCGACATGCTGGCTGACACGGAACTTTATCGAAGCGAGCGCAACCGCCAGCTTTATGATGCCCTTGAAAAATTGAAGGCGGAATATCGGGAAGCTCTTTATCTGGTCTACTTTGAGGATATGAGCTACCGCAATGCGGCAAGGATTATGAAGAAAAGCGAGGGGCAGATTACAAAACTGGTCTATCGTGGGAAACAAAGACTGAAAGCAATCTTGGAAAAGGAGGGATTTACTTATGCGGACGAATGAAGAACGCTCCGAATTAGTTCATAAGCGGACGGCAGAAATCAAAAGAGAACAGAAAAAGAAGAAACAAAGCGCATTGGATTTGATTTGCATAGCGACCTGTCTTATTCTCGTAGTCGGAATCGGGTCGTTTATGCCTGAATGGGGGACGGGGATTCCCGGAGGTGAAGGACACCATATTTCCGGTGCGGCAAGCCTTGTAGGAAGCCACGCAGCATTGGGTTATATTCTTATGGGACTTATGGCCTTTTTGCTTGGTGTATGCGTGACGGTGCTTTTGTATCGCCTGCATCGCAGGAATGAGAGAGAACAGCGGGAGAAACTGGACGATGAACTTTGAATTGATTGATAACTGTTTTCAAATTGCTGTGCTGATGTGTTCGGCGATTGCGGCGATTGCGGCAACATTCCGGCATAAAGACCGCTGCTTTTTGATACTGGCTCTGTTTTATATCTGCGTTTCCATGGGGACGCTCTATTGGGTGCTGTATCTTTTCCTTTTAGGCAGCGTACCACAGGTTTTTTATGTTTCAGAGTTTTCCTGGCTGGCGGCTTATCTGTTTCTGCTGTCGTTTCAAATGATACGGACAGACCAAATAAGGCCGTTTTTTTCCCTGATTTCCCTGTCCTGTGCTCTGTTTACGGCGGCAGTCGTTTTGGTGTTTCGGATTTTTGGACCGTCTTATTTGATTTCTATGGCATTTGCTGGAGTTGTGTCTGTCATAGTATATCTCGCAGTATGGCGGCTCCGGTGCAGAGGCGACGGTCGACTGATCGACTGCTGGCTTCTGCTCTGTGTGGGATTGCAGCTTCTTCTGTATGTGGTGTCTGGTTTCATACAGGATTATACCTGCTTTAATCTTTACTTTGCTGTAGATATTACACTGACGTTTTCATTTGCGGCTCTGTTGCCGCTGGCACTTTGGGAGGTGGAGGTGAAATGATCTATATTGAGAATATTTTTGTTTGCCTTGCCATCCCGCTGCTGCTCTGCATGCTGTTTACCGGAGGGTGCACCCGGAGATTCTTGCTGTTTATGATCGTCGGAATGAGCGTATGCCTGTTGTCTGCCTATGTCAATAGCTTCTTTATGGGATATTATGGTGTAAGTGCCACCATTGCTACCATTGAAATTACGCCGGTGTGCGAGGAAGTGATGAAGCTGCTGCCGCTGCTTTTTTACATTTTGATTTTTGAGCCAGAGGTTCCGGATTTGCCTGAAACTGCCGTTGCTCTTGCTGTAGGCTTTGCCACCTTTGAAAATGTGTGCTATCTGACGGAGAACGGTGCGGAAAATTTCATGTTCCTGCTGATTCGCGGGTTTTCCGCCGGGGCGCTGCATATCCTTTGCGGCATTTCTATCGGTTTTGGACTGTCTTATGTGTTCCGCCGCCGATGGCTGGCTTTTACCGGAACGATGGGCCTTTTGGGAGCCTGCATCGTGTTCCATGCCACTTATAATCTGCTGATTACGGGGGAAGGGGGCTGGCGGACTGCGGGCTATCTGTTTCCGTCTGTTCTGATTGCATTCTTATATGTGGGAAAACTTCTGCTTCCCAAACTCAAAATTATGTTTGAATAACGAGCTGCGTCACGAGCCATCTCAAAAATGGGACGGCTCAATTTTTGGGGAATTTTTTCAAAAAAATTTCGTTTTGGGTGGAAGGATTTTTGATTTTATGTCTTTTAGAAAATAGAAAGGTGAAAATAATCTGAAAAATCATAGGAAGGGAGGTTAATGGATGACCGGAAAGACGGAAAAACGGGTATGGGAGATACGAAATAGGACACGACGATACCGAAAGCGATATGAAGCCCGGATGCTTTCCTGTCTGGTCATGTGCTGTCTGTTGCTTTTTACTGCTATCGGTGTTCTTTTCAGAAGTGTACAGACCCCGGTAGCAGCGGTGGTAGCAGATGGCTATAGTACGGTTTTGCTGCGGGACGGCGCAGGGGCGTATGTCGTTATCGGTATTGTCGCCTTTGCGGCGGGTGTGGCGCTGACCGTGATCTGTATCCGGCTCAAAAAGAAAAAATCATGATAAGGAGGCGAGTTACTTGACAAAGAAATTGAAAAGAATCATCAGCATACTGCTGGCGGTATGCATGATTGCGAGCTTTGGCCCCATAGAGACCTATGCTATGGTTGGTGCATTGACCGAAGTACCTGCGTGGCCAAAGAATCCATCAGGTATACACGAAGGTATCTATAACAAATACCAGGTTCACTGGATGGAGAACCAATACATTCGTATGTATTGGTTGACAGGGACCGATGAGGTAAAAGACAAGAATATCTATCTGGTGACGGTTCCGGCGCGAACCAATGCTTCTGCGAAAGAGGCCTATGACATGGTGTTCACCAAGGGAGTTTATCAACGACCTTATTTCATGGCAAACTCCAAGGAGATCACCTATGATAGCTGGTCGATTCAGACTGCAAATGACAACACCTGGATCGAGATCAGCTATGTATTCAAACCCTATACGCAGATTAAGAAATTGTCACGAAAGAATACCTATACCGTGAAAACCAAATATTACATCGTCGGTCTGGACGAGGGTATGTCCAGCGGCTTCAGTGAAGCGGGCACGGTGATAGATGACAAAAGCGATGAAGGAACGTACGGCATTCGCTGTGAAATGTCAGCCGGATATGCTGAGGGCTCTGGCGGAGGCTACAGCGATGAATTGAGCCTGAGTTTCGATACGCAGATGGTAGGTTTTGATCGAATGGGGCATGAGAATGTTTCAACCGGGCCGGGCATGTATATGAGTACCGCTACGGGAAGCTCCGCCGAAGGATATACCCACACGACCGAGGGTATCGGTGCTGACTTTAACCATATAGCGACAAATGATCTTTCCTGGTGGAGTACACCTAGTACAGGAATGAACAGTAAAGGCACGGCGATTACCGAAATTTTGACTAAAGGATATTCCTGGGCCAATCCTTTTACGGCTCTGTCTGAGCTTTACTCTGCCTATGTAGATGGTCATTATATTGATCAAACCTACCCGGTAGACTCTCTTCCGGGGTATTTTTCGGCAACAAGGTCCGGAAATGTGACCCTGGAGACTCCTCTTCCCCTGATGGGTAAGCAGCGGACCGAAATACACGGAAGTACACTTTGGGGATTTCGTGATCTACGTGCGATGGATGATCCTGATTTCACGCCCGCTGACAATTTTACACCGGTGAGTGTTTCGGCAAAAGGCCTGGGCATTTTCAAGGATGGAAGCGACGATTACAAGGCAATTCCGATTGAAAGCGACAGCGCATACGACCTGGCGGTAAAACTGAACGGCGAACCGGTATCGGTGATGCGAGGCAATTTCGAGGAAAAGGACGATAGATATGTTTTCTCCTCTCCTGCAGCGTTGTCCACCTCCGTCACGGCGGTCTGGTCTTCTACAGGCAGCTTTTCTGTGGGAAAGGATGGCAGTGTAGAGCTTAGCGGTGTCAACCTGAACGCACCTACCTTTAAGTTTTATCAGAATAAGGCCGGGAAAAATGGTCTTTCCATAGAACCCAGCGAGGAAGGTCTTCTGGCGAATATCGATTCTTCCGCTAATTCTGCTGTGATAGCTATCGATATTCCCGGAACGAAGGTGCAGCTGGAAGAGGCCGTGATCAAGATGAACGGAGATCTCGGCTTCCGGGGAAATGCGGAATTCTCTCTGCTGCCGGGCGCGGAATTCAATATGGAAGAGCTTCGCTTCGGATACGGGAAGGAAGTACAGGGCCGACGTGAATTTAAGGTCAACGGTATTCGGGCGGAGATTCCGGAGGAGAAGCCTGTCTCCACGGAAATGCTGGGTTTTGAAATGGGGGAATTCAGAGGAACCATCGATACCATCAAATCCAATCCGGAATACAGTTTCAATTTGATGCTGAACGTGTACGATCTTTTTGAAGCATCGGCGGAGCTGATGCTGACGAAGTTTGAGAAAACCGGCAACCTTATGCCGGACACGCTGATATTTGACATGAAATCCAATGTGGGTGGAATCAAGCTGGTAGCTCCGGTTGTTGTAATGGAAATAACAGGGGGCGGCGGCGGTTTTAGCGGTCTGGCCAAAACATTAAACGGTGACTTTTTTGCCATTCCGCCCATCAAGCTCATTGCCAGCGGAAGCGGAGAAGTGATGAAAACCATCGAGGGGACTGTAAGATATACCTTTGGCCCCGCATACTTTAAGTCGGAATTTTCGGATATAGAAATCTTCAAGAAGATTAAACTGATCGATTCCTTCTATATCTACGAGGGCATACAGGGGGAACAGCGAACCTATAACAAAACGAAATATACCGGACTCAGCGCCATTGGCGGTGCAGGCGTACATGTCAGTGTTCCGCATCAATACAAGGTGTTCCAGGCGGGCGGCAGTGTGGACGCCAGCATTTTTGGCGGCCTGGACAGCTATACGAACCCGTCAGAGGTGTATATCGTAGCGGATCTGAATGGCAATGTGAACGGAAGTGTACATATTCCGGAGGGTGTGTCACTTATTGGCGGCGAGAAGATTGCATCGACCTCTCTTGCGTTCTATCTCGGAGCAAGCAGTGTTGTGAATGTGGATGTCAGTGGAAAGGATCCTAAAGATATGGTAGAAGCTGCGGCAGAATCTGCATTTAAAAATTTCAAGGTTTACGGCGGCGTAATGAAAGAAGACGACTGGGCAATTGCCGCATGGCGTGCGTACTATATCTTCCCGGAAAACGATGCCGGATTTACCGTAAAGCCCTTCTGGAAAGAGCTGCCGGAGTGGAAGTGGGAAGATCATATCCCCAGCGGCTACAGTGTGTATACCTCTGAGGAAGATGACGCACTTGGATTCACGATTGTAAGCATGGAGCCCCTGGAAGCTTCTGTAACGGAAACGGAAGAAATCAGCGGTACCGCTGCAGAAGAAACGGAAGAAATCGGCGGCACAGCAGAAGTGGAAATCGAAGAAAACAGCGGCACAGCAGAAGTGGAAATCGAAGAAAACAGCGGCAGTGCAATGCTCAGCGATTACAGTTATGATGTAACCTTGGCTGCAAATGAGGGACAGTCGCTTCCGGCCGATGCTACTGTTCTGCTGATGGTGACACCTGAGGCGGGTACGGATATTGACGCATTTGCAGAAAGTTTGACAGTTACTCCGAAAAACGGTTCTCCGATTGCCTTGACATGGCCGGAATATAACGAGAATGGAGAAATTATCAACGAATCTGCGATTAATGCTATGGTGACCACCAATGGCGAAGGCAAAGACTGCGTAATGATCGGTCTGGGTGAGAATGCCAATGTGGGAGATTCGTGGACAGTAACCAGCAGCCTTGCGGACTTTCAGGCAAGCTTGAACGCTTCTATGCCGTTTGACAGTCTTGAGGCCAGCCTGAGCGGTTATAGCTTAAATGGAAAGGTAAAGAATGCCAGTGATGCGGATTATGTTCTGGCAACTTATTTCGGCAGCGAACCAGGAGCAACGGAGCACCTGATTGGGCACACAGAAATCACAGATACCGACAATATTTCTGTAACAATTCCAAAGGAAGGCACTATGCTTCCGACGGGTAATTACTATGTGACCACGAGCCTTCTGAGCAAGACTACCGTTGAGCTTGAAGACGAAAATGGCAACAAGACAGAGCAGGAGGTTCTGCTTCCTGTTGATACGGTGGAACTGGATTCTGTTTCCTATACAAACACCGCGCAGCCTGATGCTCCAAGTTCCGTTACCATCACACCGGTCGGTAATGAGATCATGGAGGCTTCCTGGAGCGAGGTTACAGGTGCCGATGGTTACAAGGTAACCATTTACCAGGAGCAGGACGGATCTTACGCAGACACCGAAAGAGGCTATGCTTACGATGCAGCGGATATCAAAGCGGGCAAGATTAAGGGCATCACCTACGATGATGAGAACGATACCTTTAAACTTGATATGGCACTTACCGTAGGCGGAGAGGATCTTACAGGCAGAGGCAATTCGGAAGGACTTGAGGCAAATAAAAACTACAGAATCGGCGTACAGGCCTACAAGTATCTGACGGAAAATGGCGAGAAGATTGAGAATTCACAGGTATACAGTGAAGAAACACTTTCAAACAACGCTAATCTGCCGAAATATGATCCCGTTGACATTAACGTAGTCCTGAAAACTTCGAAAGGAAGCTCATATGTTGACCATACCGTTACGGAAGAGGATGGTGTGTTCACCTGCGTCACAGGAGGAGGCGACGACAATACCTGGTATCTGACGCCTTCTGTCCCTGAGGGAACAGATGCCACTTTCACGGTAACAAGGATGGATACCAATGATACGTATCTCCCGGACAACTATACTGGGGAGTGTTATGTCGACAACAAAGAAATCATCGGTTCCGTAATGTTCAAGATTGATGCGGCGGTGAATACAGGCACCTACACTGACATCACAACAAAATATCTGCTGGTGCAGAAGGATGACACTGCGCCTATGCTCAGTCTGGATGAGTCGATGGTATATGCCGATCCGAATACCGGAGAATATACCATAACCGGTCTGACCGAACCGAATGGGAAGGTTTTTCTGAATGAAGAGGACTACTATGGCAATCCGATAGAAGCTGCAACCGCAGATGAAAACGGAAGATTCTCGTATACTGGCAAGCTTGAGCTGACTACAGAAATACCGGTATATGATGACGAAGGAAATCTTCAGGTTGATGAAAACGGAGAGCCAATTATGGAAACGGTGCCAAATGAGTCGAGCAAACTCGTTTCTCTGCTGGCGAAAGACGAAAACGAAAACCAATCTGCTTTAGAGAGCACCATCGTCACTGCTAGTTGTAATCACACCGGTGGAACTGCGACCTGCACGGAGAAAGCGAAGTGTAAGATCTGCGGAGAGCCTTATGGAGAACTTGACAGCACGAACCATAATCTTGAAAAAGTGCCTGCCAAGGAGGCAACCGTAACCGAAACAGGAAACAAGGAGTATTGGCACTGTAAAGGTTGTGGTAAATACTTCTCCGATGAAAACGGTAAGAACAGCATTGAGCTGAAAGACACAGTCATTGCAAAACTCCCGCCTGAAATTATTAAAGGGAAAGGACAGAGCGTAACAGAAGGAGAAAAGAAGGCATTGTCTTTCACATCTAATGCAGCGTTTGACAATTTTATCCGGGTTGAACTTGACGGCAAAACCCTTGATAAAAAGAATTATACCGTCAAAAAAGGCAGTACGGTTGTAACTTTAAAAGCTGACTATGTAGCAACGCTTTCAGCCGGTAAGCATACCATCGGCGTTGTATCCGAAAGCGGTAAGGCAACGACTACATTTACTGTGAATGTAAGAGTGAATGCCTGGGATAAAACAATATTGCGTCCTCAGGCTTCTGCTTCTAAGACATCGATCAAGATGAAGTGGAATGCAGTCCCGGAGGCGGACGGGTATGTGATCTACTGGAATCGATGCGGGTCAAAGAGTGCATTCAAACAGATAAAAGTGATCAAGAGCGGAAAGACTCTGACATGGACACATAAAGGTTTGAAGAAAGGTTCTCTGAATAAGTATTATGTAAAGGCATACAAGACGGTTGGAAACAAGAAGCAGTTTATCAAGACGTCCAAGCAGATTCATTTTGCAGTAGAGGGCGGAAAGTATACCAACGTAAAGAAACTGCAATCCAGTGTTTCTTCTATCACCTTGAAAAAAGGTAAAACAAAAGCACTAAAGATCACGCAGACGTATGTGGAAAAAAATAAAAAGCCCGTAACGCATATGAAAAAGTTTGCCTACACCACATCCAATAAAAAGGTGGCAACCGTGACCTCAAAAGGTGTGATAAAAGCAGAAGGAAAAGGAAGCTGTTATATCTACATAACCGCTTCCAGTGGAGTTTATACAAGAGTAAAAGTTGTTGTAAAATAAAAAGATGTCACACGATTATTTTAAAAACAAATGAATTAATTTCTCATAAAAGTTTTGATATGGCTGGTATCGCATGGGCAGATCCAGCCATGTTTTTTTGTCTACGATGCTCTTGTAATGGGAAAAAGTGAGAAAGCCTTCTTTGCCGTGATAGGAGCCCATACCGCTCTCGCCAAAT
>JALFVM010000008.1 GCA_022787145.1 Lachnospiraceae bacterium
TGTGACGCGTACCGGTCGCCCCTGATAGTTGATCTGGGAATACAGGGAGCTGACTTCAAACTGAGATACCATATCTACCATACTTCCCATCTTACGATTTCCGAGAAGCTCTGCGGAATCCTTGTCCAACAGTGGAATCTGGTTGTAATTGACCTGATCAATATCTTCAGTGAAATTGCCTGTTTCGGGTTCCAGAAGCTTCTGATATTTTTTTGCGTTGACAATCGGCGAGGACAGAATGGAACCTCCAAGGTAGACAAGCGCTGTTATCACAATCAGACCGGCAAGCAGGCGTGTCAGCTTGCCTTCTTTGATTTCTTCCCGGATGTTGTGCAGATCATCGAAGCTGCGGATACGGATATTTTTGCCCATGCAGAGAATCAGAAGCAGCAGAAGAATAATAATCAACGATACCCAGAAGCCGCTGGCATGAATATTGATCGCGGGAATCGTTACGTAATAATAAATGCCTAACACCAGCAAAATTGCCAGAATGAGAAGCATTTTTCCTTTCTTTTTTTTCATTTTTTTCTCCTTTTCTTGAATTTATTAAGACATTTTACCAGTTTCTTTTGGATAATTCAAGGTTTGGATACCATATGCCATAAAAACAGGAGCGGCTGTTTTGACCGCTCCTGAAAACTTTAAAATACAATTTTTTTGCCCTGCTTACGCCATTCTCTGAATTCAGCGGATGCCGACAGAAGAAGGTCGGAAGAAGAGTTCAGTGCTGTTTCTACAGAATCCTGTACCACACCGATGATAAATCCAACACCGACTACCTGCATCGCTACGTCGTTTGGAATACCGAACAGAGAACATGCCATCGGAATCAGAAGTAGGGAACCGCCGGCAACACCGGAAGCACCACAGGCAGATAAGGTTGCCAGAATGCTGAGGATGATGGCTGTCGGGATATCTACACTGATACCGAGCGTGTGTGCGGTAGCGAGTGTCATAACCGTGATGGTGATCGCTGCGCCGTCCATGTTGATGGTCGCGCCAAGTGGGATGGTAACGGAATAAGTGTCTTTGTCCAATCCCATTTCCTGGCATACTTCCATATTAATCGGAATGTTGGCAGCGGAACTTCTTGTGAAGAATGCTGTGATCGCACTTCTCTTCAGACATTTGAAGATCAGCGGATATGGGTTTTGGCGGATACACCAGTATACGAGGATTGGGTTTGTCACAAAGTAGATAAACAGCATGGAACCAACCAGAACGGCAAGGAGTTTTCCGTATTCTGTGAAGATATCCAGTCCGTTGGTGGAAACAGTGTTGAACACAAGACCAAGGATACCAAACGGTGCAAAGTTGATGATCCATGTAACAACCTTGGAAATTCCAGAAGAAATATCCTGCAGCATTTTTTTTGTTGCATCGCCGGCTGCACGGAAAGCAATACCAAGGAGTACTGCCCATGACAGAATTCCGATGTAATTTGCATTTGCAAGGGAATTTACCGGGTTGGATACAATGTTCATTAAAAGTGATTGCAGAACTTCCACAATACCCTGTGGTGCTGCTGTGTCTGTTGCTGCTTCTGCGAGAGTCAGAGTAACAGGAAACAGTGTGCTGGAAATGACTGCAATCAAAGCGGCCATAAAGGTACTGAGCATGTACAGGATGATGACGGTCTTGATGACGCCGCTGTGACTTTTTCCACCGCTGCAAAGGGAACTGATGACCAGGAAAAAGACGAGAATCGGTGCAATGGCTTTCAGAGCACCAACGAAAACATCTCCTAAAATGGCAATACCAGTTGCTTTCGGACACACGAGTCCAAGAATGACACCAATGATCAGTCCGCAGAGAATTCTCTTTACAAGACTGATGCTGGTCCACTTGTTAAATAATTCTTTCATAGTATCTTCCTTTCTATGTAGTTTTGAATTTGGATTGTTTGAAATATATGCTAAATTATTATACAACAGTTGTGAGTAAACTACAAATGTTTTTTACCGGCGTACAAAAGAAACAGGAATCTTTGTGAATATGAATAAAAAATATATTTATTTGGGCTGTTACTGTTCACTCCCGATGTTAATCCGTTGTGAAAAGTGACGAATTTAAAAATTTTTATTCTGGGATTTGGGGCTTATAAAGAAATAGATTCATTGAGGAGACATACTTGACAAAAGGTTCTATTAACAGTAAAATTATCAGAAGACAAAAATGCCCCTGTTGTAAGGGGCTTTTCCCGTGACAGACGGGTAGACAGAGGAGGAAACAATCATGAGCGTACCTTATAATCATAAGGCAATCGAAGCCAAATGGCGTGCAAACTGGGAGAAAAATCCGGTAAACGTAGACGATGGCAAAAAACCGAAATACTACTGTCTTGACATGTTCCCATATCCATCAGGAAACGGACTGCATGTCGGACACTGGAGAGGATATGTAATTTCTGATGTATGGAGCAGATACAAAATGCTTCAGGGATATTATCTGATTCATCCAATGGGATGGGACGCATTCGGCCTTCCTGCTGAGAACTATGCAATCAAGATGGGCGTACATCCGGCGATTTCCACAGCAGAGAACGTAAAAAATATCAAGAGACAGATCAATGATATCGCAGCGATTTATGACTGGGACAGAGAAGTAAATACAACGGATCCGGAGTTCTACAAATGGACACAGTGGATTTTTGTAAAAATGTTCAAAGAAGGTCTGGCATACGAGAAGGAATTCCCGATCAACTGGTGTCCTTCCTGTAAGACCGGTCTTGCAAATGAAGAAGTTGTCAACGGATGCTGTGAGCGCTGCGGTTCTCCGGTAACGAAAAAGAACCTGCGTCAGTGGATGCTGCGCATCACAAAATATGCAGATCGCCTCTTAAATGATCTGGATAAACTGGATTGGCCGGAGAAGGTTAAGAAGATGCAGACAGACTGGATTGGCAAATCCTATGGTGCAGAGGTAGATTTCCCGGTAGACGGAAGAGACGAGAAGATTACTGTCTATACAACAAGACCGGACACTCTTTACGGTGCTACCTTTATGGTACTGGCTCCGGAGCATAAGCTGGCTGCAAGTCTTGCAACACCGGAGACAAAGGAAGCCGTTGAGAAATATATTTTTGACGCATCCATGAAGTCGAATGTAGACCGTCTTCAGGATAAGGAAAAGACAGGTGTATTTACAGGAAGCTATGCCATCAATCCGTTAAATGGCGCAAAGACACCAATCTGGCTGTCTGACTACGTTCTTGCAGATTATGGTACTGGTGCCATCATGTGTGTTCCTGCTCACGACGATCGTGACTTTGAGTTCGCAAAGAAATTTGATATCCCGATCATCCAGGTTATCGCAAAAGATGGCAAGGAAATTGAAAATATGACAGAGGCTTATACAGAGGCTTCCGGAACCATGATCAACTCCGGCGAGTGGAACGGTATGGAGTCGGCTGTGCTGAAGAAGGAAGCGCCTCATATCATCGAGGAACGCGGTATTGGTAAAGCGACGGTTAACTATAAATTACGTGACTGGGTATTCTCACGTCAGCGCTACTGGGGTGAGCCGATTCCGATCATCCATTGTCCACACTGCGGAAATGTCCCGGTTCCGGAAGAAGAACTCCCATTGAGACTTCCGGAGGTTGATTCCTACGAGCCGACCGGAACAGGAGAATCTCCATTGGCTGCTATCGACGAGTGGGTCAACTGCAAGTGTCCGGTCTGTGGCGCTGACGCAAAACGTGAGACAAACACGATGCCGCAGTGGGCCGGTTCTTCCTGGTATTTCCTTCGTTATGTGGACAATCACAATGACAAAGAACTGGTTTCCAGAGAGAAGGCAGATAAATATCTTCCGGTTGATATGTATATCGGTGGTGTAGAGCATGCGGTACTGCATCTTCTGTACTCCAGATTTTACACGAAATTCTTATATGATATCGGTGTGGTTGATTTTGATGAACCATTCCAGAAACTGTTCAATCAGGGTATGATCACTGGTAAGAATGGTATCAAGATGAGTAAATCCAAAGGAAATGTGGTATCTCCGGATGATCTGGTACGCGATTACGGATGTGATTCTCTGCGTATGTATGAGCTGTTCGTAGGTCCGCCGGAACTCGATGCGGAGTGGGATGACCGTGGTATTGACGGCGTGAACCGTTTCCTGAGACGTTTCTGGAAGCTTGCCTTGGACAGCAAAGAAGTAAATGTGGCTGAGACACCGGATATGGTGAAAATCCGTCATAAACTCGTATACGATATCACACAGAGACTGGAAAGCTTCAGCCTGAATACGGTTGTTTCTGGATTTATGGAATACAACAACAAGCTCATTGAGCTTGCGAAGAAAACTGGTGGTATTGACAAAGAGACGATCGAGACTTTTATCATTCTTCTTGCTCCGTTTGCTCCACACATTGCAGAGGAACTGTGGGAGCAGTATGGTCATGAAACATCTGTATTTGAGAATACATGGCCGGAGGCTGATGAGGAAGCGATGAAAGATGATACCATCGAAGTTCCTGTACAGATCAATGGCAAGACAAAAGCAGTGATCAGCATTTCTGCTGAGGCATCCAAAGAAGAAGCCATTGAGGCGGGTAAGGCTGCTATCGCGGATAAGCTGACAGGCAATATCATCAAGGAAATTTACGTTCCGAAGAAGATTATTAATATTGTGCAAAAATAAAGAAAACAAAGGGTGATCGATAAACGGTCACCCTATATTTTTCTGTTTCCACAGATACATGACAAAGAAAGAAAGTCCGGCTGCAATCCAGGAAGCAATGTAAATGTTTATGATACATTCCATTGTATGGTAGAGGGGCAGAATGAACAAAATGCAAACGACTCGAAGAAGACAGATGGTAAGAAGTGTAACGATCATGGGTCTTAGTGTGTCGCCCATGCCGCAGCAGGCTCCTGAGCAGGCTTCTGCAATGGCATAAAACACAAAAAATGGAGCCATCATGTGAGTATAGCGTACCACTAGCGGGATGATTGTTTTGGAGTCGGCAGTAGATAAGAACCATTGTCCGATTAGATCTGCCCCAAGATATAAAATCAGGCTTACGAGCAAAACGCTTCCACAGGACATGGCAGCGCCGAGAAAATTCCCCTGTTTTACACGAGTGTATTTTTGGGCACCGATGTTTTGGGCGGTATAGGTAGTTAATGCCGGGCTCATGGCATCTGAGATTAGCCAGATTAACATATTCATTTTGTCACAGATTCCCCAGGCTGCGATACTGTCCGTTCCCATGCCGTTTACGCTGGCCTGTACGATGGAATTGGCAATGGGAAACAGCATACCCTGTAATCCAAGAGGTAATCCAATCCGGATCATGCGACTCATGTGTTCAAAGCAAAAATGAAGATGCCAGACAGGTTTTTCGCTTTGTATCAGTTCTGTTTTTGACAGCATCCAATATGTGCAGATTACGCTGATTGTTTGTGCAAATACCGTTGCAATGGCCGCACCCTGTACGCCAAGATCAAAGAGACCAATCAGAAGAAAATCACCTGCAATGTTGAAAAAAGAACTCAAAACCAGAATATACAAAGGTCGTTTGGAGTCACCGAAAGCACGGAGGATTCCGGCGTTCATGTTATATAAAATAAGAGACCAGATGCCGCCAAAATAAATGCGGCAGTAAGCAAGCGTCTGAGGATAAATATCTTCAGGTACAATCATAATATGTAGCAACTGCGGCGTCAGGATCACACCGACAATGGAACACAAAATGCCGAGTATCAGCGCCAGTGAGTTTGCTGTGCGGACACAGCAATGCAGACTTTTTTGGTCTTTTGAACCATAAAAGCCTGAAATAAGAATGGTAGCTCCAGCAGAGAGACCGCTCATAAAATTGAGTGGAAATTTGAAAAGGGTGTGTACTGAATCGATGGCAGCCAGTCCTGTTTTTCCGGCAAATTGTCCTACAATTACGGCATCAGCAGTGGTATAAAGTTGTTGAATGAGACTGCCAAGTATTAAGGGAAGAAGAAAAGCGGTAAGAACCTTGCAAATATTTCCCTCTGTCAAATCCAGTTGTTTTTTCATTGCAATTTGAAAACCTCCTTGTTGTTTTAAATATTTTTAAAAATAAAAATCGCAGCAACTGGATTTTTAGAGTTTTCCAGTTGCTGCGATCGTTTTTTCGCAACAGAACAACACAGTTTTGTACTGTGTTTAAAATAGCTTCCTGCAGTTCTTCTGACTTGTATCTCAGGCGATTTCTGCCGCTGCCTTCTCAGGTTGCCCCAATGACCGGCTTTCGCCGACGCAGCAGAATCTCGATACTTACAGCACCGTTTCGTGCGGGGACTTGCACCCCATTCTCTTTTCAGCTTTTCGACCGTCTTGCGCATCGGAAAGACACAGAAATTTTATGTACTTTTGATATTGAGCATAGCATAATCTGGAAATTTTTGTCAAGCATGAAAAAATAATAGAAGTGTGTGCATTGACATTTATTTGGCTTTATGTCATAATTTGTCTGTAATATAAAATTCATAAGTTGGCAATAAAGCCGCAGGAGATAAGTTCGGATATAATGTCCGATTAAAAGGGAATCCGGTGAGAATCCGGGACGATCCCGTCACTGTGATAGCTAATCCAAAACATATATGTCACTGGAGTGAAGGCTCTGGGAAGGCGTTTTGGGTGTTGATGCTTAAGTCAGGAGACCTGCTTATTTTCTTTAAAGGTTCTTACGGACGATGAGAAATCCTTTTATTGAAAGTTAGAGAGTTCTATCCTTTTT
>JALFVM010000075.1 GCA_022787145.1 Lachnospiraceae bacterium
ACGGATTGCAATGCTGCCTCCAGCAGACGTCGCCAACAGATGCACCTTGTCAATACCAAGCTTGTCCAGAAGCTCCACATATGCCTCTGCCTGTTTGGCAGGCGTTCCGTCGCCGGAAACATCGCTTCCCAAATATCCAAACCGTGAGGGAGCGATAATTCGATAATCGGAGCAAAAATCCTTACAGGTATCATAGGCCTGGTCATAGCCGCCGAAAATTCCGTGAACGGATAAAATTACCTCGCCCTCGCCCGAATCAACATAAGTCATATCGCCATAACTTAATGCTACTGTCTGGGCATTGTAGGTGGCAAGACGGCTTTTGTTCTCCTTTACCGCCATGCTGCATCGTATTCCCTGAACAATAAAACAAATTGCAAGTACAAGTAAAATTCCCCCTGCTATGTAACTCCACATACGCTTGCACCTCCTCTTTCCTGTTAAAAGTATCATAGTAATTCACCATCTTTACTATTCCTCATTTCACGGGAAGTTCAATTCTTTTTTCCAATAATTACCACATGGTTACTCATATCAATCATCGTTTTTTCAGAACATACAGATAAATGATATGCAAGCCAGGTATCAAATTGTTTATCATTACACATATCATTTCACGCATCAGTTTTCTTCCGTATTCCGTTACGGCAATTCCGTCTATTCCCGCCTTTAAGAGGGATTTCCATGGGTAATAGCGGTAAATGGGTAACCAAAGTCAAGTCATCCGCCGAAATCATCTGTATTGTTCCTTCAAATTGAAATTAGTTTAAATGTCTCCCTTTTTACTTTCCCGTATTGCCACAGCAATGCGAATAAACGGAACAAGAAGCAGAAACATCACAATAACAGAGCCGCCAAGCTGCCCATAAGACATCCACACATTTGATTCCGGTGGGCATGGACAAACGATTGCCATAACCACGCGAAATATCCAAAGCAAGAGTATAAAGCCGTAAATAACTACTGCTTCTTTATTCTTTGCAAATACTTTTTTTCCCCATAAAAGCAAAATTAGGCTTAACCCGGACAATAAAAACGAAAAGCACAGATTCACATAATTGATGGAAACTACCAGTGTAGCATATGGAATATACGAAGCCCAGCCAAACAACCACGGCACCGTAAAGTGCCACAGCCCCACCAACATGCTAATCGATGCACCTGCATAATACATAGCCTGATAGTTTCTCATATTCCTTCGCCTCCAATATTATTTCTGCTTGCGGTCTCCTCGTTGCTCCAAAAGTTTTTTGCGTTCTTTTTTAGCAGAGGAATCAAGTGCAGCTCCAATACTCATTCCAAAACAAAGTCCCAAAGATAAGCCAATTCCGATACTGTCAAAAGATGTACCGAGAGCAGTACCAATGCTGATTCCAAAGAGCATATAAATTGCCATCCAGTTTGTAAGTGGTTTTTCCAAAACAAAACGTGGATCTTCCTGACCTTCTCCATTCGACACAAATCCACATTTCTCGAGAATGCGCCGGGAAGCTCTATTCTCCGGTTCAATCTCCGCTTCGACAAATACAACATCCGCATTGCCAAAAGCCCACTGTGTCATGGCTTGAACTGCTTCTGTAGTATAGCCTTTCCCCTCTTGATCTGGCAAAATACCGTACCCTATTTCAACAACAGTGTCTTTGGCTGGTCCCTTAAAGCTGAGATTGCCAATATATGTATCATCCTTTTTCAACGTCATCTTCCAAGGTGCGTACCATACTCTATTTTCAGGATCACGCTTGCACCCGGACAGCATTTCGCGGTAAGCAGTACGCAGCTCATCCAAGCTGGATGCTTCAATCAGATTTTCAATTTCTTCATCAGACATCAGCCGAATCATCATTCTTTTGGTTTTAACACACATTTCCTTTTTCTTCATGGCTCATGACCTCCTCACATCTTAACAATCTTTCGAATCGTATTTGCAGTCCTTATTGTCAGCTTACTGCTGATGCTTGAAAGATTCTTTAAGGTAACCTTTACTGCATTTTTCACAATATTCTCAACACCCGCAGTCAAATATCCCTGTATATCCATCGTTTCTCCCATTTGTTTTTCCTCCATTTCCTAATCCTTCTTTCGATAAATCCGAAAGAATTCTTCTACCTGCCTATCAAGCATCTCAAGTGCCTCCTCTTTGCGTTCCGGCTGATTACTGTACATAGATAAAAGCAGATAGATTGGTGAATAGAAACTGATTGCCGTTGCTCTTGCATCCCCGGGATAAAATACTCCCTGTTCCATCATTTCCATAAAAAGCTTTTCCTGATAAGAAATCGCATCTTCCATGAATATTTTTCGAAACATGGCATATATCTCGGGATTTACATATTGCTCCATATGGGCAATTCTCCAAAATCGTGAAATATATGAATCCGTGAGATAGAACAAAAAGGACTCCCTTGTGATTTTTTTCAGCCCCTCTAAATCAAGTTTTATGAAAAATTCAGAAAGCGGAATATCCGGTTTATCATACTGAGGCACTCCCAGGGTCTGAGAAAGCTCGGAAATATGTTTCGAAATCAGTTCCACAATAGAATCAAAAATCTCCTGCTTACTCTTGAAATGGTTATATAAAGAAGCGTCTTTAATTCCAACCGCATCTGCAATATTCTTTACACTTGTACCTTTATAGCCCTTTTCCGCAAAAAGAGTTAATGCTTCTTCTGTAATCTTCTCCTTTGTTGTCATATCATTCCTCCTCGTCATCTTTTAGCGCAAGCCAAAAACTAGTAATCACTAGTTTTAATATATTATAGGCTAAATATCATTAGCTGTCAAAAGAAAAAACTATTCGAATTGTATTGAATTGTATTTGACAGATAACCAATTTAGGTTATATGCTTTATTTATTACATCTGTAAAAACAGGAGGAACCTACATGAGAGAGCTGCCACAAATATCGGAAGCAGAGTTTGAAGTCATGAAGTGCACTCTGTACCGTGTCTTCCATAAAAATCATAAATCTGCAGTTTGACAGTCCTCTTTTCCATTGCTATAATAAAAGTAAACTAAAGAATTGGAAGTTTTACGATTATGAAATTAACCCCACGTATTATTGTAAAAAAATTAAAGGAACGTTTTCCTGTCAAGCATAGTAACGATCTGCCGTCGAATCTTTATCTCGGACGCCCCGTCTTTTATACTGGTGCAGAACAGGATTTGAATCATCAGCTTTTTATTATGACGGAAGTTTTTCTGGAAACGGAAATCATTCATTTTCCGGCAACATCATTTATTGTATTTGTCGGAAAACGACACGACACGATTCCGAAAAAACTCAACAATATCTGCGTTGTAGACTGCGGTGTAGATGCCACCGCTGTTTTTAATGCGATTCAGAATGTATGTAATTTTTATGACAACTGGTATGAAGAACTTCTTCTCATGCGCATGCAGGAAGCACCGATTGATAAGATTTTAGAAATAAGCGAACCAATCTTTCGCCAGCTTCCTCAGGTCGTAGAGACAGATGCAAGCTTTGACAGCGTTCGCAACAGAGATTCTGTTTTCGTATTCACGCCCAAAAATAGCCATCAGCCTGCCCTTTGCGTCAATATTAAGCGACACGGCCTTGTGACGCATCATCTGATGCTTTGCGATCCTTCTGTGCGCATTGATGACAGCGATGCTTTCCTTCTGGAAATTTTAGGTTCTGTTGTCAAACATGCACTAGCACAGACCCGCATACAACAGCCAAAGCGCAACAAAGATCTGATCACGGTACTTCGCACAATTTTAACTGACCGCACTGCTGATTATGTTTCTACCAGCCAGAAACTGGATGACCTTGGATGGTATTCCACCAATGAATTTCTCTGTGTCGTATTTCAGGAATCTTCACCGTCCAGAAAACGCATGTCTGAAAATGATATCAGCAATTATATTGAGAATGTGCTTCCGCATACCTGTGCATTTGCACACAAAAACAGGATTGTGATTTTTGTAAATATTACAAAAGCACAGCTGACTCTCGAAAATATCTCTGAGCGACTTCTGTACTTTGTGCGGGACAGTCATTTTAAAGCTGGTTACAGCCGTGTCATGGAAGGACATTTCAATCTTCGCCGTCAGTATCTGCAGGCACTGATTGCCTTAGATCTCGGCGACCGCAAGATGCCTTCCATGTGGAGCCACGACTTTAATGATGTGGTATTTGACTATATTCTGGAGCAGGCTACCAGACGTCTTCCAGGCTATATGCTCAGCCATGAGAAATTGCTCCACTTAAAAGAAATGGATGATTTCCAGAATACCGACTATATGCACACGCTCAGGCTTTATCTGGACAATCATCTGAATGCTGTGAAAACAGCAAAAGATTTATATATCCACCGCAGTACATTCCTGTACCGCATGGATAAAATCAAGAGTATTCTGGATACGAATCTCGAAGATCCGGAGGAAATTCTGTATCTGATGCTCTCCTTCCGCTTTATCGAGATGGAAGACAGTAAACCACCGATGTGATTATGTGGCTTTCAAATCCATACTTCCGCTTCGAAAGCCCTCGAGATCGGGCGTGATATACTGAAATTCCAGAGCTTTTAACTGAGAAACGATTTCTTCTTTCTGATGAAGAAAATCTTCAAACGATTCTTTATCAATCTCTACACGGGCGAGATTTCCATGCACACGAAGCCGCACATTATAAAAGTCAAGGCTTCTTAAGAAATCCTCGCCCTGTTCAATTTTTTTCAGCACACTCCATTCAATTCTTGTTCCGTATGGAAGTCGTGTCCGGCAAGAAAAAGGAGCAGACGGCTTTCTCTCCATTTCTTTTCTCTTACAGATTTGCACGCACGAGTTTCGGACGATATCCCTCTTTCTCCAGTGCTGCTACAATCTTATTCTTATGATCCGTTCCAAATGCCTCCATAGTGATTTTCAGTTCCACAGCGGCAGAGCGATTGGTGCTGACAAACTGATTGTGATCCAATTTAATAACATTTGCCTGATTCTCTGCAATAATACTGGATACGCGAACCAATTCACCCGGCTTATCCGGAAGAAGCACAGATACTGTAAAGATTCTGTCTCTGAGAATCAAACCATGCTGTACCACAGATGACATCGTGATAATGTCCATATTTCCACCACTCAAAATGCTGACTACTTTTTTATTCTTAAAATTCAGATGTTTCAATGCTGCAACAGTCAGAAGTCCGGAGTTTTCTACAATCATCTTATGATTTTCTACCATATCGAGAAAGGCTACAATCAGCTCATCATCCTCAATTGTGATAATTTCATCCAGATTTTTCTGGAGATATGGGAAAATATTGCTTCCCGGAGTTTTCACTGCAGTACCATCCGCAATGGTATTTACCGTTTTTAAGGTAGTTACTTTTCCTTTTCTCAAAGACACCTGCATACAGTTTGCACCGGCCGGCTCCACACCAATGACTTTAATATGCGGATTGAGTGCTTTTGCAAGAGTGGAAACACCTGTCGCAAGGCCGCCTCCTCCAATCGGAACAAGAATATAGTCTACCAGCGGAAGCTCCTGAATAATCTCCATTGCAATCGTTCCCTGACCTGTCGCAACCGCCGGATCATCAAACGGATGAATAAATGTATATCCATGTTCTTCGGCAAGTTTCAATGCATGTGCACATGCCTCATCATAAACATCTCCATGTAAAACAACTTCGGCACCATAACTTTTGGTACGCTCTACCTTAATCAATGGTGTTGTTGTCGGCATGACGATAACTGCTTTCGCACCATAAGCCTTCGCTGCATAGGCCACTCCCTGCGCATGATTTCCTGCTGACGCCGTAATCAGTCCCTTTGCTCTCTCCTCATCTGTCAGAGTGCTGATCTTATAATATGCACCGCGCAGCTTGTAAGCGCCCGTAATCTGCATATTTTCCGGTTTCAGATATACTTTATTGCCGCACTGGTCACTGAGATAGCTGCTGTAGATCAGTTTTGTCTCGCAGGCAACCTTTTTTACAACTTCTGTTGCCTCCTCAAATTTTTCTAATGTTAACATTTCACTCATTTTTTCATTCCCCCTACTGCTGAGACTCATTTTTTATATCAAACAATGCATTTACAAATGAATCTGCATCAAATTTCTCCAAATCATCAATTGTCTCACCAATACCAATATATTTCACCGGAACATCCAGCTCAGACTGAATCGCCACTGCAATACCGCCCTTGGCCGTTCCATCCAGTTTGGTGAGAATAATACCCGTAACCTTAGCAACCTCAGCAAACTGTTTTGCCTGTACCAGTGCATTCTGTCCGGTTGTTCCGTCCAGCACCACCAGTGTCTCCAGATACGCTTCCGGATATTCCCTGTCAAGGATTCGATAAATCTTGCCCAGCTCTTCCATCAGATTCTTCTTATTATGAAGACGTCCTGCCGTATCACACAGAAGAACATCGACATCTCTGGCTTTTGCCGCCGCTACTGCATCATAGACAACAGATGCCGGATCTGCACCCTGCTGTCCGCCGATAATCTCCACGCCTGCTCTGTTTGCCCACTGCGTCAGCTGTTCCCCAGCCGCTGCACGGAAGGTATCTGCTGCTGCCAGCATAACCTTCAGTCCCTGATCTTTGAGCTTTCCTGCCAATTTGCCGACAGATGTTGTTTTTCCAACACCATTGACACCAATCACCAGCACTACCGATTTTTTCTTTTCAAATTCATACTGTGTCTCTTCTACTTCCATCTGTTTTTTGATACTGTCCACGAGAAGCTGCTTACACTTAGCCGGATCCTTGATATGCTGTTTGGCAACTTCCTCCTTCAAATGATCAATAATGGAATTTGTCGCATTAATTCCAATATCTCCCATAATAAGAATCTCTTCAATCTCCTCATAGAAATCTTCGTCTATACTGGAAAATCCACTGAAAATAGAATCAAATCCAGAGACAATGTTGTCTCTTGTCTTCGCCAGTCCTTTTACAAGACGTTTAAAAAAACCTGGTTTTCCTTCTGCCATCTCTCTTCCCTCCTATTTGTCCAGCTCATGTTCTACCAGATCGACAGAAACAAGCGTAGACACGCCTTTTTCCTGCATCGTAATACCATAGAGTCGGTCTGCCGCATTCATCGTGCCTCGTCTGTGGGTAATTATAATAAATTGTGTGTTTTTCGTCAATTTTTTTAAATATTTTGCATAGCGCACGACATTCGAGTCATCCAAAGCCGCCTCAATCTCATCCAGAAGACAAAACGGGGACGGTTTCAGATTCTGAATCGCAAACAGCAATGCGATTGCAGTCAATGCCTTCTCTCCACCGGAAAGCTGCATCATATTCTGCAGTTTTTTGCCCGGTGGCTGAGAAATAATACGGATTCCCGCCTCCAGAATATCTTCGTCTTCCATCAGCTCCAGCGTTCCTTTTCCACCGCCAAACAGCTCCTTGAATGCCTTATCAAATTCCCTTTGTATATCGTGGAATTTCTCTGTAAACTGCTTTCTCATACCAGTATCCAGTTCCGCAATAATTCCTTTGAGCGTTTCTTCTGCCTTCACAAGATCCTGATACTGTGATGACAGGAAGGTATGGCGCTCCTTAACTTCCCTGAAATCTTCGATTGCATTGACATTCACATTTCCAAGCTTTCGGATTTCCTCTTTCAGTGCGGACACTGCTTTTTTGATATCAGAACGCTCTTGAATTTCCTCGCAGCGGTACTGTACCGCACCGTTCGGAGTAATCTCATATTCCTCCCACATATAATTGATTTGAGATTCCTGTTTTTCCTCCAGACGCTCCATCTGATTTCCCAGACGAAAGCACTCTTTGTCTAAAAGAGTCATCTGATTGGACAGCTCCTCTCTTTTGTCAAAGAATGTTTTATGACTGGCATTTAACGACTCTCTTTTTTCCTGATACTCTGCCAGTTTCTTTCCGTCTAAAACATTTTCTCTGTTAGCAGCCTTGATTGTTTCCTGAATCTGACGGATTTCCTCTTCCTTCTGCTTCATCTCCTGACTGCCTGCCTTCAGATTTTCATGAATCGTCTCTTTTTCTTCCAGAAGTGCCTGAAGTTCTCGGTTGATTCGCTTCATATTTTCCCTGAGAAATGTTTCTTTCTGGGAAACCTCGGAATATTCCAGGTGAACCGCTTCCAACTGTCTGGTATATTCACTTTCTTCTGCCTGATGCTGTTCCAATTGTGTCTGTTTTGCCAAAATGAAATCTTCCAATTCTTTTTCTTCCTGTCTGGAGCTTTCCAGTTCCTGCTTGATTTCCTCAGTCTTCTGCTGAATTTCTCTGCTCTGCCGTATGATTTGCTGCTTATCCTTTTCCAGTTCCTCATACCCGCTCTGCACCTGAGCTTTTTTCTCATCCAACTGCTTGATCTGCAATTTTGCTGTATTCTGCGAAATATACTGCTTCTGTATCTGCTCCTGTGTCTGTAGCAGTTCTTCTCTGAGAGCGTTTCTGCAATCTCTGTTTTCCTGATGGGATTGCTGCGTTTCCTCCAACTCTCTTTTCAGAATTTTCACACTGCTTTCGAGTTCCTCAATCTCACGTCGTCTTCCAAGAAGATTGCTGTTGTTTTTATAAGCACCACCCGTCATGGAGCCGCCAGGATTGAGCGATTCTCCATCAACGGTTACCATACGCAGTGTATGATGATATTTTTTTCCGATTGCAATCGCATGGTCAATATGATCTACCACAAGGGTCTTTCCAAGAAGATTTTGGACAAGTCCCTGATAGGTTTCCTCTGTCTGCACAAGTTCACTGGCAAGTCCGATTACTCCAGGCTCTTTTAATGCTTCCTTCTGATGAAACTCGCCTCTGCTTCCAACCGTCGTCAATGGTAAAAACGTCGCGCGCCCGTAACGGTTTTTTTTCAGATACTGAATCAATATTTTGGCAGTCTGCTCGTTATCTGTAACGATATTTTGAATACTGCCGCCAAGAGCCGTCTCAATCGCAATTTCATAATCTTTCACCACATGAATCAAATCCGCTACCACACCGTGGATTCCAGGCGTCGTCTTTTTTTGTTCCATCACGCGGCGAATGCTGTTTCCATATCCATCGTAGCGTTCTGTGATGTTTCGCAGAGATTCCAGTCTGGATGCCTCACGATGATATGCCGTCTGTCCGATTTCAATTTTTCGGTTCTGCTCTTTCATCGTTTCCTGAATTGTTTGGATCTGTAACTCCAGCTGACTGCATTTTTGCTGCATAGTCGTAATCTGAGCGGTGATTTCCTGATATTTTGCCCTTGCTTCCTCCATTCGTTTGTCATGACTATTCTCATCACTCTTCAACTGCAAGGCTTTCTGACTCAATTGAGCCTTTTGTATTTCCACCTGCTCCATCATCGTATCAAATCGCTGAATTTTCCCCTTTATATTTGCACGACGGTTCAAAATCTCAATGATTTCATTCTTTCCATCTTCTACCGCAGCCGTACATGTTTCAATCTCACCGCGCAGATAATCCAGCCACTCATCCAACATCTTCTGGCGTTTCTGAATTTCTTCCATCTGCTCTTGCAGCTCTTGCCTCTGACTGCTGTAACGCTCATTTTCCTCCCTTTTCTGGTCAATATCGGTTTCCAGAGAAGTCAGTCTGGACTGATAATGTTCGTCACTGAGCTTTCCGGCATTGATCTGTTCTTGCAGCACGTTGATACTTCCCTCAAGCTGCTGTCTGTAAAGAGCATTTTCCTGCGACTGCGCTCTGACATGTTCGATCTTCTCATCGATCTTTTCAAGCTCTCTCTCCAGTCTCTGATACTCTTCCTTCGTCTTCTCATAAGCCTGACCCGTCTGCTGCAGGTTATGCTCCGCAAGTTCATATTTTTCCTTCACTTCCCGAAGCTGCCCTCCTATGTATTCCATATCCAGCAAAAACAGATTGACATCCAACTGCTTTAAGTTCTCTTTTTTCTGAAGATAAATTTTCGCGGTTTCTGCCTGCCGTTCCAACGGAGCAAGCTGTTTGGTCAGTTCACTCAAAATATCGGTCACACGAACGAGATTTTGCTGTTCCTCATCCAGCTTTTTCAAAGTCGCCGCTTTTCTTCTCTTAAACTTTACAATTCCTGCGGCTTCGTCAAACAGTTCTCTGCGTTCTTCTGGTTTTCCGCTGAGAATCTTATCAATCTGGCCCTGACCGATGATGGAGTAGCCCTCCTTGCCGATACCGGTGTCATAAAAAAGCTCATTGATATCCTTTAGACGGCAGGCACTTCCATTGATCAGATATTCACTTTCTCCGGAACGATACAGACGTCTTGCGACCGTCACCTCATTATACTCAATCGGCAGCTTATGATCGCCGTTGTCCAGCGTAATCGCAACATAGGCATAGCTCAGAGGCTTTCGATTCTCCGTACCGGAAAAAATAACGTCCTGCATATTACCTCCGCGAAGCTGTTTGGCGCTTTGTTCACCCAAAACCCAGCGAACTGCATCCGCAACGTTGCTTTTTCCACTTCCGTTTGGTCCTACAATCCCCGTGATACCATTGTGAAATTCAAAATTGATTTTCTGGGCAAAAGATTTAAAACCCTGTACTTCAATATTCTTTAAATACATCTGTCACCTGCCTGTTATTTTCTTAATTCCAGCACTGCCTGATATGCGACAGCCTGCTCTGCTGCTTTTTTTGTATGTCCCTGACAGGGACCGAATTTTCTGTCACCGATGACAAGTTCCACAATGAAAGACTTATTATGATCAGGTCCCACAGCATCAATCAGATGATACTGCGGTTCACCCATCTTTTTGCCCTGCACAAGTTCCTGAAGGATAGTCTTGCTATCGTAAAAGAGTGCCTTGTTTTCAATATCGTTCAGCACATGAGACATAATAAACTCTTTTGCACTAGCAATCCCACCATCCAGATATATCGCACCAATCAAAGCCTCTACAGCATCTGAAGTCACAGACTCTCTCTCTCTTCCTCCTGTCATATCTTCTCCCTTTCCGAGAAGAAGAAAAGATCCAAGCTCCATCTCTCTGGCACTGATTGCCAAAGAAGGCTCGCACACCATACTTGCACGTTTCCTTGTCAGATTTCCCTCCGGCAGATCCGGATATTTTTGATACAGAAATTCACTTGAAACAATTTCAAGCACCGCATCACCAAGAAATTCCAGACGTTCGTTACAGTCAATTTTCGCAATATGCTTCTCATTTGTATAAGAGCTGTGCGTCATGGCTTTCTTCAAAAGTTTTTTATCTTGAAACTCATAGCCGATTCTCTTCTCCAGCTCATTAAAATTATATTTATAGTTCATACATTCTCCCAAAGAAGATGCTGCACAAGACAACGTCACTGTTGTTCATGCAGCATTCTTCTATCTTAACCAATTGCTTTTTTTATCTGTTCCACTGCATCTGAGACATACACGATCTTTTCTGCATCTTCCGTGTCAATCTCAATATCAAATTCTTCTTCAATTCCCATAATGATCTGAAAAACGTCCAGAGAATCTGCTCCCAGATCGTCTACAAATGTTGTATCTTCTGTAATTTCAGAAGGATCCACATTCAAAACCTCCGCAATAATATCCTGTAATTTTTCCAGCTCCATTGTACTTCCTCCTTGTGTTAAACCTCTTGTATGTGTTCTTTGATTTTCTCGTTGATTCCCTGCTTCTTAAACTGAAGACACTGTTTAATTCCATTCTTAATCTCTACATAAGAAGCACTTCCATGTGTCTTAACTACCAGTCCTTTCAAACCAAGCAAAGGCGCCCCGCCATGCTCGCTGGCATCAAAAGATTTGAGAGTCTTTTTCAGTGCCGGTTTTACAAGCAACGCGCCAATCTTGCTGCGAAGACTTGTCATCATACCACTTTTCACCTTGGAAATCAGGGTCGCACCAACGCCTTCATACAGCTTCAAAATAACATTGCCCACAAAAGCCTCACAGACAATGACATCTGCATAACCGGCCGGAATATCTCTCGCCTCAATACTTCCGATAAAATTGATTCCCTTTGTCTCTTTAAGCAACGGGAAGGTTTCTTTTACCAGTGCATTGCCCTTTTCTTCCTCAGCTCCGATGTTGACGATTGCCACACGCGGATTTTTGATGCCCACAACATTTTCCATATAGATGGAACCCATCTTTGCAAACTGCACCAGATGAGAGGGTCTTGCATCTACATTTGCTCCACAGTCAATCAAAAGCGCTACGCCATCTTTTGTCGGAATCAGCGGAGCTAACGGCGGTCTCTCAACACCTTTGATTCTTCCTACGATTACCTGACCTCCGACGAGAACGGCACCGGTGCTTCCCGAAGAGATAAAGGCATCTGCCTCTCCCTTTCTCACCATCGTCTGTCCCACCACAATCGATGAATCTTTCTTTTTGCGAATGGCATTCACCGGAGGCTCTGCCGTCTCAATCACTTCTGTTGTCGGCACAATCTCAATGCGGTCTGTTGGATATTGGTATTTCTTTAATTCCTGCTGGATTTGCTCCTCAATTCCTGTCAGATAAACAAAAATTTCCGAATTCTCCTTCACAGCTTCCACAGCAGCGTGAACAGGTTCCTGCGGTGCATAATCGCCGCCCATCGCATCCACGACTACTTTTACCACTTCTGACATAACTTCCTCCTATATCCTCTCACGAATATCGTTTCCGCCAGGGAACCTTCCTTTTCTTTCCAGAACCTTACGATCCTTTGACGTAAATCATATTCGTTCTCATAATACTAGACATTATCAAAATAATCAATATGATTTTCATTGTATATTACGCGTCACAGCAACATCTTTATCCTGCACGATGTCTGTCAATAAATGCTTTGATATGTTCCAGTGCAATCTTTAAATCCTCCAAAGAATACGCATAAGAAATACGAATGTATCCCTCCCCGCAGTCTCCAAACGCAGAACCCGGAACGACCGCCACCTTTTCTTCCTCCAACAGCTTCTGTGCAAATTCATCAGAAGTCATGCCAAATTCTTTGATACACGGGAATACATAGAAAGCACCGTATGGCTCAAAGCACTTCAGTCCCATCTCACGAAACGCCTGCATCAGATAACGTCTTCTTCCGTTATAGGCCTCCCGCATCTCCAGTACATCTTCCTCACCGTTTTTGAGTGCCTCAACGGCCGCATACTGGCTCGTGGTCGGTGACGACATAATCGCAAACTGATGAAGCTTCGTCATTTGTCCGATTACTTCCCGCGGGCCGCAGGCATAGCCAAGACGCCATCCCGTCATAGCAAACGCCTTGGAAAATCCATTCAAAAGAATCGTTCTCTCCCTCATACAGGGAAGACTCGCAATCGAAACATGCGGTTCTCCATAATACGTCAGTTCCGAATAAATCTCATCGGAAACGACAATCAGATCGTTTTCAATGATGACTTCTGCAATTGCCTCCAGATCTTCTCTTGTCATGATGGCTCCTGTCGGATTATTCGGAAACGGCAAAACGAGAATTTTCGTTCTGTCACTGATGCTGTCACGCAGTTCCTGCGCAGTCAGACGGAACTCATTTTCTTCCTTTAAATCAATCGTCTTCACCACACCGTCTGCCATCACGGCACATGGCTCGTAAGCCACAAAAGAAGGCTGCGGAACCAGCACCTCATCTCCCGGATTGAGCATTGCACGCATAGCAAGGTCAATCGCCTCACTTCCGCCTACGGTAACCAGAATCTCTGATTTTGGATCATACTCTGCCTGATACTTTCTTTTTACATAACTGCTGATTTCCTCTCTCAGCTCCATCAAGCCTGCATTGGAAGTGTAATACGTTCTTCCTTTTTCCAGGCTGTAAATACCTTCATCGCGGATGTGCCAGGGAGTGTCAAAATCCGGCTCTCCCACGCCAAGAGAGATGACATCATCCATCTCACTGACTAAATCAAAAAATTTACGAATACCAGATGGTTTCAAACCAACCACCTTATCTGCTACCATTTTTCTCAAAGTGTCACCAACATCCTTTCATCTTTTGTCTTCTTATCAAAAATTGTTCCATG
>JALFVM010000143.1 GCA_022787145.1 Lachnospiraceae bacterium
CTTGCTTCCCGTATCACCTGCGTAACTTCATTGATTTTCTCTTCATACTGTATAGATGTTACCGTATGTAAAAAATACATGATTTCATCGCTTCTGGTGTCTTTCACCTGTTTTTTCTGCTTTTCTTTCTCTTCCTGTAAAAACAGTTTAAACCGTAGCTTAAATTCAGAATATCCATCACAGCCTGTTTTTTTACAGAATCTGACAATCGTTAATGTTGACACATGAGCTGCTTGTGCCAGTTCGCGAATTGTCATATACCTTACTTCATTCTTGTGTTCCATAATGTAATTATACACAAGCATTTCCAAGTCATTGTATGACTGCAATATCTCGTAACCAAACATGTCGTTCCTCCGTTAAACAAGGAATTCTGTTATGATTAATCATAACAGAATTCCTTCTCATGTACAAAACAGCTACTTTTCTTCAAAATTCATTTCACTCTTCCAAAGTTACTGCCTCTTTTTCACTCATCAAACTCTGTTAAATTACTATGCCCGAATCGCCCACCTCATCTTTGTGGATCGGGCACGACTGTTGCGCACGCACTCTTCTGCCGAAGGACGAATGACATCCTTGCAGATCTCGCTGTAAAGACCTGCTTTATAACATTCCTTAAACGATTTTTTCACGAGACGGTCCTCACCGGAGTGGAAGGTCAGAATTGCCACTCTGCCGCCGGGCGTCAGTACATCCGGCAATTTTTCCAGAAATTGATACAGAACTTCAAATTCACTGTTCACGTCAATGCGAAGAGCCTGAAAGGTTCTCTGGCAGGACTTTTTCACTGCTTCCCTGCGGTCTGCTGCCGGAAGGAAAGAAAGAGCCTCTTCAATCGTCTGTTTCAAATCTGTAGTTGTGAGAATTTCCTGTCCTTTCCGCTGACGGGACAGCACACTTTTGGCAATCTCTTCTGCATACGGTTCATCCGAGTTCTCTACCAACATTCCTATCAGTTCCTCTCTGTCAATGTGTTTCAGGCGCTCTGCTGCACTGGTTCCCTTCTGCGGATTCATACGCAGATCGAGTGGGCCCTCTACTTTATAAGAAAAGCCCCGATCCGGATTGTCAATCTGCATGGAAGAAACACCGAGATCCGCCAACACAAAATCAAACTTTCCTGCCTCTGCTGCCACCTGATCAATATTTGCAAAATTCAGTAGTTTGACTGTCAAAATTTCTTCTCCGAAACCCTGTTCCTGCAGACGTGCCTTTGTCTTCGCCGATTCAATCGGATCTACGTCAAGCGCATAGATATGTCCTTTCGACTGGAGGCATTTGAGCATCTCTTTTGTGTGTCCTCCGTAGCCCAGTGTCGCGTCAAGCCCAATCTGGCCCGGCTGAATCTGCAGAAAATCCAGAATTTCCTTCACACAGATGGAGATATGCATCCCAGCCGGAGTCCCTCCCTTGCTGATGACCTTTGCAACCGTATCCGCATACTTCTCGGGATTGAGTTCTTTATACTTTTCTTTGTAACTCTTTGGATGTGTTCCTGAATAGCGAACACGCCGTTTATGCTTCTTTTCCTGATTTTCCATAGCTGGTCTCCTTACTTATTCCTGCGATAATAAAATATCCACATTTTTCCTTTCCATCTGCAAAAGCGGATTTTTCCCTGTTCAAAGTATACTATAAGAAAAGAAAAGCCACAAGGCAAAAAGATGCCGCTGCAAAAGCAGCGGCATCCGATTCTATTTATTTTACTCTTTGCACGAGATATTCTTTTGCTGATGTAGGATAAGAACTCACGATAATCGCATATGTATTTTTGCCATTAAGACTTCCTGTCCTGAAATATCCCGTAATGTAATATGCATATCTGGAAGAATCATCATACCCTCTGTAATATGCATCAATCATTCCCAAAGCAGAGACTTCAATCAACCAGTTTCCTTTTTTTACAATTCTTGTTTTTACATTTGTCGCTCCGCCCTTACTCAATGCTCCCGGAAGGTAGGTTTGATTGGCAAGCGGCATCTTGATGAATTTTTTCTTGGTCTTATCATAAATCATAACCGGATAAACAGTCACTTTATTCCCCATCTGTCCAAGAAAATACAAATTCTTAGAAGTCGGATTTGTGATTTTAATTCCAAAACTGCTTGTACCTGCATTCACAAACGTGTTGCCCGCCACACGAGCTCCTATCCATCCACTTACCGTACAAATCGGTACGGCACTGCTGAATGCGCCTTTGCTGCTTCCTCTAACGGCACGGACCTTATAATAATACTCTCCTTTTTTCGTGTCCGTACAGGAGATACTCTTTGTCGTTTTAATTTTTGCATAGCTTTTTCCAGGTGCAGCACGATATACCTGATAAGAAGTCGCTCCGCTTACCTTTTTCCAGGATATCTTTGTAACTCCCTTTGTATAAACAACCTTCAGACTTTTTACCTGTCCGACGCTCGCCGCCATAACGGGCGTAGTTTTCACGGTCAGAATCGTACACGCCAACAGCATCGTCATAGCCAGACAGATTATTTTCTTTTTCCATTTCTTCATATGCATCCCTCTCTTCCTTCTGTTCTTTTACGGATGATTCCGCATCAAAATACGAAATCGCAATCATTGATATAAGAATATTATAGAATAGCTTTCGCATCAAAACAATTGAATTTCCAGGATGTCCATGACAATTCGGGAATTTAATATTTCAACAAAAAGACCACACTTCCAGCAAGACTAAGTGGTGGGTAGTTCACAAACTGCAAAATCTATATTATAATAGAAGAAAATCAGGAGGGAGCAAGGGAATGAATTTCAGCAGTCTATTAAATCAATATATGGCACAGATGAATTGTACAGCCAAAGAATTGTCCGAAAAAACCGGTCTGTCTGCCGCCACTCTGAGCAGATACCGTTCAGGAGAACGCGTGCCCAATTCCGAACAGCTGCATAAGCTGCTTACGGGACTTTCCACTCTGGCACAGGAAAAACAAATCAAAGAGATTTCTCCAGACAGCATTCGTGCTGATTTCGGAATGTTTCTGAAAAAAAACGATTTTGATTACGAACGCTTTACCACTAATTTAAACGCCCTGATCCTGGTTCTGGATATCAGCGTATCCAAACTTGCCAGAGCGTTAAATTTTGACCCTTCTTATCTCTCGCGCATTCGTCTTGGTCAGAGAAATCCTGCCAATTATGAGGAACTGATTGACGGCATCTGCAGATATGTCACTCGTACCTACAATTATGATGAGAAAAGAATGGCAATTGCCGAACTGATCGGCTGTCATCCAAACGATATTCTCTCAGAAAGCAGCTGTTTTTCTATGCTGCGCGAATGGCTGGGGAATGGAACTGCCCCCACACAGAACTACATGAAGGACTTTTTGACAAAGCTGGATGAATTTAATCTGGAAGAATATATCCGTACCATTCATTTTGATGAATTAAAAGTTCCTCCCTCTGCACCATTTCAGCTTCCCACCGCAAAAACTTATTATGGTGTGGAAGCCATGAAGCAGGGTGAACTTGACTTTTTCAAATCCACGGTCCTTTCCAAATCCACAAAACCAGTTTTTATGTGCAGTGATATGCCGATGGAGGATATGGCAAAAGACTTGGATTTCGGAAAGAAATGGATGTTTGCCATCGCCATGACACTCAAAAAAGGGCTTCATCTCAATATCATACATAACATTGATCGCCCCTTTAAAGAAATGATGCTGGGACTCGAAAGCTGGATTCCTCTTTATATGACAGGACAGGTATCGCCCTATTATCTAAAGGGAACAAACAACAGTGTATACAATCATTTTCATTACGTTTCCGGTCAGGTTGCCCTGGTTGGTGAATGCATACAGGGATTCCACAATGAGGGAAAATATTATCTGACGAAAAACAAAGAAGAAGTGGCTTATTATCAGAAAAAGGCTGAACGCCTTCTGGGAAAAGCGAAGCCTCTGATGGAAATTTATCTTCGTGACTGTGAAAGCACCTATCATGCGTTTTTGAACGCAGATGCACAGACAGAAGGAACACGGCATAATATTCTTTCCTCTCTGCCTGTTTATACTTTGCCGGCGGAATTATTCACGGATATGCTCAAACGCCATTCTGTTTTTGAAACGGATGGCGAACATCTGCTTGCCTTTGTGAACAAACAGAAAGCACTGGCAGAAACCATCCTTCAAAGCAACACAATCCTGGACGACATTCCACTGCTGACACCAGAAGAATTTGAAAAGCATCCAATGGCATTGTCTCTGTCAGGCGCATTTTATGAAAAAGAACTTCTCTATACTTATGAGGAATACAGCGTACACCTGGAAGCAACAAAACAATTTGAGAAAAGCCATACCAACTATCATTTAGAACTGAACAACACACACGCTTTTCGCAATATTCAAATACAAATACATAAAGGAAAATGGGCGATGGTTTCCAAAACCAAAACGCCCACCATCCATTTTGTCATTCGGCATTCCAAAATGCTGAACGCCTTTGAAAACTTCATCGCACCAGTGATAGAAACAGCAGATTAATGTGATTTTACATCAGCGGAGCAATTGTTTTTAATACAAAGCCTGCCGCTTTTCTGGTCCATTTTTCTTTTCGTATGGTTTCCGGTGTTACTTTGCGGCATTTTTCCAGCGTAGATTGAAAATCCGCTTCAATTTCCGGAATACAGCCGACTTCATACATATATGTCGCACATTCAAAATGATGATACAGGCTGCGGTAATCCAGATTGATGGTTCCGACCACAGCCTCACGATCATCACTGACAAATACTTTGGCATGCACAAACCCGGGCGTATATTCGTAAATTTGAACACCCGATTCCACCAGAGAGGCATAATGCGTCTTTGCAAGCGCATAGGGAGCTGCCTTATCCGGTATGCCCGGCAGAATCAGACAAACCTCCACGCCTCTCTCAGCTGCAAACTTCAGAGCCGTCTCCATCTCACCATCTAAAATCAGGTACGGCGACATGATATGTACATACTTCTGAGCTCTATTCAAGATATCCATATACACCCGTTCGCCTACTTTATCCTGATCGAGCGGACAATCTCCGTAAGGAATCACATAACCGGCAGTCTTTTCAGGTGCAAACGTCGGATACGCCAAAAACTCCTCAAACTCTGGCCTTTTCTCGTCAATATTCCACGTCTGCAAAAACATCAGGGTAAAGCTTTTGACCGCCTCGCCTTTGAGCATCACTGCCGTATCCTTCCAGTGACCATACTTTTCCACATGATTGATGTACTCATCTGCCAGATTGACACCCCCGTTAAAAGCAGTATGCCCATCGATTACAAGAATTTTCCGGTGGTCGCGGTAGTTATAATGTGTCGATACAAAAGGTGTCACAGGTGAAAACATTTTGCATTTGATTCCCAGCTTTCTCAACCGTTTTGGATAATCGTGCGGCAGCGTGGAAAATTCACAGGTACCGTCATACATCACCCGGACATCCACACCTTCTTTTGCCTTTCGCGCAAGAATCTCCAGCACTTTTCCCCACATCATTCCCTCATCAATAATAAAATACTCCAAAAAGATAAAATGTCTGGCCTCTTCCAGCTGGCGAAGCATTTCCTCCCACTTCTTTTCCCCAATCGGAAAATATGTCACCGCTGTCCGGTCATACACCGGAAAACATCCGGATCGATGCATATAATGTGCCAGAGCTGCCGCTCCGGCATTTTCATCGCGGAATTTCTCCAAAACCTCCTTCGACTGAGGAATACTCTCTTTTGTACGGGTAATCAACTGATTCAGCCGGTTCTTCAAAGCCCGGTTCCCAAGATTACTCTGTGTATAACAAAACAACAACGCCCCAAAGACCGGCATCAGCATAATCACAATCAGCCACGTAATCTTTGCTGTTGGATCAATACTGCTGTTCAGAAGATACAACACCATACCAACCGTAAACAGAATCGTTCCGCCAAAAATATGCGGCAGAAAATTTTCAAACCATCGAAATACACCAAACAGCAAAAAAATCTGAAAGATCAATAACAGTAATATAAGCCCCATCCGACTGAATATCGCATGTATGATTCCCTTCTGTCCTTTTTTCAGCAAAGACAAGCCTATGTTTTCTTCATTTTCCATTTTTCTGCATCCTTTCTTTTTATGATTACAAATATGATTTCATTTTTCATATGCTACAAAAAATGTCATGAAACTAACCTGTTGATCCGTATCATTTATATAGCGATGTTCTCTGTCCGATTCAAAGCGAAATACTTCTTCCGTAGAAATCCGATAAGAACTGTTTCCAACTTCCATCAAAAGTTCTCCCTCCCGAACGGAAATATACTCCCTTGTCTTTTCACCATGGCTTCCGCTTACATATACACCATGCGGTTCAATATCTATTCTGTATATTTCTACCACATGATTATCCTCAATGGGAAAGCAGGTCCATACCTTATACTGTCCCGGTACATCTTTGGTTGGCTCCGTCTTTCTGACTTCCACAAGAAAACTGTCCATAGGCGGTGTACGGATCAGATCATCAAACTCAACCCGAAGCCCGCTGATGATCTTTCCCAACGTACCAATCGAAGGGTTTCCGGTTCCCTTCTCAATCTGTGCCAGCATACTTTTGCTGACTCCTGTCTGCTCTGCCACCACATCAAGGCTCATTCCCTTAGCCTTTCGAATCCGGTTTAAATTTGACGCAATATTATGTGATAAATAATCCAAATCAACACCCCCTGCATGTACCAAAAACGTCCGCCGGGCGCTTTTGCCATATGAACAAAAAGACGCTTACAGAAATGGTAAACGCCCTCATCACAGATTTATTTGATAAAATTCAGTATACCTTTTACCTGAAATATTGTCAATTGTCTTCTAATTTCGCTGCTTTCATTTTTCAAAACATCTTTTTTGTATATTTTTCTGATCATTGGTTATCCTCTTATTATGAACAGGAGGAATCCACTATGAAATTTTTAAATTGTTTCGCTTTAACTCTTACGATCATAGGTGCAGTCAACTGGGGACTGATTGGATTTTTTCAATTTAATCTTGTTTCCTTTCTTTTCGGCAACATGACCTGGCTTTCCAGAATTATCTACGGATTAGTCGGTCTGTGCGGTCTCTACATGATTAAATTCTATGGTCCCTCTCTGGAGGAAGAGTAATCCACTTAAAAGATACCAGGAGAAAACCTTCTCCCGGTATCTTTTTATTATTCGAGGTACTCGCATTCCACAACGGTCTGATAAGTTTTATCGCCTTCTGCGATCACCTTATTGATTCCCTTATTTTTCAGTTCTTCATATTTATCCCAAATAGCCTTTTGGCATTGTCATTTGTCACCTTTTCCACTTCAGTCACATCAATTTCTTTCACTTCTGCTATCCTTGCAGCAACATCCGGAATAATTAAACTTGTGTTCCTTGCTTTTTTCCATTGTTTTCCCGTCACATTATCCGGTTTATCTGGTTTTACATATGGACCATCCGTTTCCAACAAAAGGTACTCAAGAGGAATGTCTCTCACCGTTTTCTCAAGTTCCTTACAATCTTCCTGGAGAAGCGCTCCACCAATACCAAGCATAAGCCCAAACTCTTCTGTGTATATTTTTGCAGTCTCAATTCCACCTTTAAAGCAATGGCACACTCCACCGTGAATTCTTTTTTTATAGCGCCTCAGAATTCTAATAGCATCTTCATCTGCCAGTCTGATATGCAAAATCAATGGAAGTTGTCTTCTATCTGCGAAAAGAAGCTGCCAAATAAACCACATTTTTTGCCTTATGCGATGCTGTTTCATGCGCTCATAATGATAATCCAGCCCCAGTTCTCCAATTGCCACAACATAAGGATTATTCGACAATTCTTCCAGCTCTTTTCTTTTTTTCCATTTTGTCTGTGGTGCTCTTGTCGGATGAACGCCAACAGCAGCATACAAGAAATCCGGATATTTCTTTGCATACTGTAAAATCTTATCGTTTGATTCCAGCTCAATTCCCGGCTCAATACAAAATTCTACACCTGCGTCTTTTATTGCATTCATCAATGCGTCCCTGTCTTTATCTATAATTCTGTCATCGGATTTTGCCGAATCAATACATGGAACCTCTCCATCAAACAGATGATGCGTAAGATGAATATGCGAATCCACAAACATCGCTCATACCTCCAAATCCATATTTTTCATCAGCTGTCCGCCGGGTTCAAAAACATAGTCTTGCAAATCTGCTTTCCGCTCTCTGTTCGGAAAATTTTATGATAAACAGAATTCACGGTCTCCATGTTTAAATGGTCTTCATATAAATTCACAAGAAAATCAGCTTCTACTAGGATTTGATAATCCATTCCTTCTATATTCGTATAAGTGTGGTGATGCCCAACCAGATAACATACACGCTCTGTTATTTTGTCTTCGAATCCCAGCTTTACCAGCATTTCTCTGGCAACGGATGGTCCTTCCTGCTCCTGCAGTTTTCCATTGCATTTTCCATATTTACTTTCTGCAGACTTGATGCCAATGTCATGTACATAGGCTGCCGTCTCCAGGATTTTCATCGTTTTCTCATCTAACTGTTCCATTTCGCCAATCAGTTTTGCAAAAGCATGTACTTTCACAAAATGCTGAATCCTTTTTGCATCTCCGCTATAATAACGTATCATTTCCATAAAAAGCTTATCTTCCATTTTTTATTTTCCTCGCCACTGTATATTTTTGTCGATCACCATTATTTCATAACACGTCTCATGCTGATACCATCCATTCATGAAAATCAGATAATCACTTTCCCGTTTGTATGTCCTTTGGCTACCAATTTCATTGCATCGTTGATCAGAGAAATATCAAAAATACGGTGATCAATCTGTGGAACAATATGCTCTGTTTCAACGGTACTTTCATTGTCCCAACTAAGTTCTTCTATTTCCGAACCATTGAAATACACCGGAAAACGAAACTTAATGTGCTTCAGGAATCTGCCATCCGGCTGCTCCTGCTCATAAATGTCTACCTGTTCTACAAAGCTG
>JALFVM010000165.1 GCA_022787145.1 Lachnospiraceae bacterium
CAAGAACAGTCGTCACCACCGCACTGCAGCAGGATACCAGAAAGCTGTTGCCTACGGCTCTTAAAAATCCTCTGGAAGTCAGTACACTTCGATAATTATCTATCGTGAATTCTCCGGTTCCATCCAGCACAAATGACTTCATGAGAAGGCGAGCCACCGGAATGGCCAGAAACACAAGAAAAATAACCGTCAGCAACGCAAAAATCAGTTTGATTTCCTTATTTTTATTCCGTCTCATAAATGCCTCCTAAGAAACCTGGATTCCGGGCTGCTGTCCACATCTGTAATGCCAAGGATCAGATTCAGCAACGTCGTTTTTCCGCATCCGGACGGTCCCAAAATAGAAACAATCTCGCCATCTTCAATCTCCAGATTAATATCCTTCAAAATAGTCACATTGTCGTAGGATTTCTTTACATTTTTTAATTCTAACATGATCTCTTCCTTTCACTTTTCAAACCAGGTTGCATACCTGTTCTCACCAGGCAACGCCATTGTAGCAATGCGATTTTTGAAAAACAATCAAAAAAAATCAAACTTTTGTAAAGGGAATTTAAAATAATGCCACAAAAAAAGGAGAAATTTTTGTAGAATTTCTACAAAAATCGCTCCTTCTTTTCTCATTTACTAGTCTGTCTGATACGCTTTATGTCTAATCAGTTCACTATTCCTGTCCAACGCCCGGATAAACCGGTCATAATCGCTGACGATCACACCGAGATAAATCATATCCACAATGGCCAGCTGCGCCGTTCTGGGAAAAATTGCTTTTCCATATAAAAACTGCTCCTGGGTAGAGCAAATGACGTAATCCGCATAACGGCTGATCAGGGAATCCTGAAAATTGGTAATGGCTATTGTAAGTGCTCCCTGCTTTTTTGCCATCTTCAGTGCATCTACCGTATCTATGGAATACCCGGAATAGGAAATTCCTATAGCCACATCTCTCTCCCTCAGGTTTCCCGCACAGATACACTGCATATACGGATCCTCGTAGTAACGGCACTTCATGCCCAGATACGTCAGCTTCGTACACAGGTCGCTGCATACCGAGCCTGAGTTTTCCACCCCATAAATCTCAATATATTCTGCGTTCACAATCGCCCTTACCACGTTCTCAAATGTATCCACAGAAATAGATTTCAGATTTTCTTCCATCATTCGAATCACAGTAGCCGTGATCCTTGCAGGAATGTTTCTCAGCTCATCCTTTCCCGTAACCTCATAGCCATACATAACATTTACCGTTCCTGCCTCATCCTGCTTACCGTGCTCGCAGATCAGACGGAATTTGAACGCCCGGTATCCATCAAACCCAAGTGCATTGACAAAACGAACTACTGTAGGCTGACTGACGCCACTTCTTCTGGCAAACTCCGATAAAGACATCGTCATCACCTCATCCATATGCTCCAGCACATAATCTGCAGCCTTCTTCTCTGAAGTCCGAAGCGATGCATATTTTGTCTCTATCAAAAAAGCAATCGTATCTTCCTTTCGCATCTTTCCCTCCCTGTAGAAATACTACAAATTCAGAAATATTTTTCCTGCTGTTTCTGAAACTTTCTCTTGCTTTATTCTACAATAGCAAACGCTATGCGCAATGTTAAATGTTTGTAAAAACCCCAAAAATCAGGCCAACTTCCTTTACAGTTTTCTGGGAGAAGCACGAAATCACCTACAATTCAAGGATACCTATATCCATTTTTCTGCCAGACAAATAGTACTCATACGCCATCTCTGCCGGAAGAAAACGCACCTGAATGTTTTGCAATCCGAGTTCATGGAACATACGCATGGACACTTCCCCCCGGACTTCTACCGCCGGATTTTCCGTCGGCATAAGGAAACAGTTCTTCACGGATGCAAATTCATGTTCCTCAATAAATTTCTGATATGCCAACTGATACAAATACTGCTTTGTTATGGATTCGATTCCGGGCTGCCCTTTTGGCGAAACACCAAATTCAAGCTGGGCATTGTAGTATTTTGCATCAAAAATAATAAACTGATATTCGTGACCTGTCTTCGCAATGGTGATCAGATCAGGAATAAGCGTGTTTTTCGCAGTCTTACCAGAGGCTGTCCATAGAGGTTTTTCTATCAGATCAATCAGTTTCTGTTTGCGGTCATATTCCGGCTTTAACGGGACAGGCAGTGGAATCGCTCCAAGTAGGACATCTAATTGATTGTCCATGATGTCCGCACAAACTTTTTCCCAGACAAGATGAAAGCTGTTTGTTCCAAATAGAGAAAAACAATCCGTATCGTACAAATGACCGCTATGTGCAAGATAAGCATGCATTGTTTTCAAGACCATTTGTTTTCTGGTATTGAATTGTGAATTTAGCTCTTTCTCGATTCGGTATAGAATATCATCCTTTTCTCCAAAATCATCCAAATCCTCATCTGTCAGATCAACCGCTGTGAGTTCAAATAAATCCAAAAGTTCAGCATCCCGCAATTCTTTTGATGCCCGTGTCAAAATACACTCATGAAGACGCTTAAAGTAATCGCAATCATCCATGACACGTTTTTTTGTTTGAAACTCCACATAATATGGCCGATTGCCAGAAATCATAGTAAATGTTTCATTGATCGTTTTATCCCACAAAATTTCGCCGGAGCCATTGCTTTCCATGATAGACTCCGTATTGCTGTAGATACCATTTTCATAATAGTCCTGCATCAGAAAAAGAAGAACCTCCAGTAAATGAAACGAATGGCTCTCACTGCTGTCATTGGACATTCTGACCATCTGTTCGCTAGTATGATACTTTTGCAGTACCTTGAGCACCTGCTGCAATTCCTTCCCGGGAGCTGTTGCATGCATCAGATACTTCGGATAACACTTCAGCACACATCCTGCAACAACAATCACTCCGATAAAAGTAAATACATACAAATACGTATTTTCGCCTGCCTCGATGTCAGCTACCTCGACATCCTCATCCAGGAGAACGGACATATCCCGCTGTATTTGCGATGCTCTTACCGCTTTCAGCACACCAAACTCCTTCAATTTTCGAATCAAAGGGATTGCCCTGTCCTCCGTGCAATTCAATATCCTGCATAGTTCTTTTTTCGTGTATCTTTTCTGTTCTCTCACGAATTCTGAAATCATAGATGAAGGCCTCCTCATTCTGTTTTTCCAGATTGAGTCTGAACTTCTTCCGGTTCCGTCTCCACCTGAATATCATGGTGAAAAATCCCAATTCCTTTTGCCTCAAATTCCCTGCAGATTTCAGAAAATCTGCTGCTGTTCTGGAAACAGCCCTCAAACAGCTTCGAGCGTTTTTGCCTGGCTGCATCTTCAAAAAGATACATAATCACTTTATTCTTGAAAGTACGGATAAATCTGTCTCGATCAATCTCATCTCCTTCGTCCGGAACAACGATGTTTTTTGAGATAAAGTATGGTCCCAACTGCTTGTCTTCGTTGATTTTTTCTTTCGCAAGAAAATGGTTGATTGCCTTTCGCAGCTTATTCCACTCGACCTTCTGTGATTGATTCTCTGCGAGATAAACATATTTCCCACGTATCTTTTCATCGTTGTCATCAATTCCGAGATATGTAAAATCCCATCTGCGTTTGAATGCGGTATCCATAGGAAATACTCCCTGGTCAGCACTGTTCATCGTTGCCCAGAGAAACATATGATCAGGAATGCGAAGTTTCGAGTAATCGTCCGGTGTTCCTCCCAGTTCCTCACACAGATATTTTTTCATATCCTCGGATGCCTGGATTGGATACTCGCTGATATTCTCCTCATTACGGTCAAGTAATTGAAATATATCGCCAAAAACGGCCGCCGCGTTTGCACGGTTCATTTCCTCAATTATAAGAAGAAATGGTTTTATGTTCTCGTTACGGCTGTTTTTGAGAGCTTTGACATAGACTCGCATAAACGGTCCCGGAACGTACGCATAGGTAATTATCTCATTTCCATTGGAATCCTTGCAGGGAACTGGCTTATACGTTCCTACAAAATTGGCATAGGAATAGTCCGGATGAAAGGTCACTCGTTCATAATCGTTTTCATTCTCCTCGCCAAGCAATTCCTTTGCCTCACGATTCAGAGTAAAACTTTTTCCTGTTCCAGGTGCTCCGAAAATAATTCTGTTCCTTTCAAAGGAGGATTGATAACCCGTATGAAAACAAACCGCTTTTTCTTTCGGAACATCCTCTTTCTGTATTTCTTCTTCAGCAATGACAAGATGATTTCCAAAATCTTCCCCATAATAATATCTCTCATACAAAAACAGAAGATTTTCCTTATTCTTCAATTGATAGCAGGATGTTAGCTTACCCTCTGATTTTTCCGGCATTTTCGCATCTGATTCAAATACAAACTTCCAGGAAGCTGTCCTCTGATGAGGCATTTTTTCATCACCATGATCGCCATTAAAATAATAGGCACCAACATTATCCGCCAAAGCGATCAGACGTTCTCCGTCCATAACCACAAAAACAGTATTGCTCTCACATTTGTAATAAAGAACGATTTCACCAGCTTTTCTCGACGCCAGTCTTTCATCCGATTGATAATACTGTTCTTTTAATTGATTCTGTATCGCTTTTCGTTCAATACTGTCTCCCTTTGTATATTCCGTAAGATTTCCAAGCTTCGCCCATCCCATAGCAATAACACCACGTTTTGCCCATTGTGCGGCATAATTCTTTACTCCATCCGACGTTCCAATCCTGACAAACTGACGCGGGCCGCCAAACCTCTCATAAAAAGCCTCAAAAAATTGTCCGTAATACCAGTTGAGATGCTTCTGAACCATCGCAATCTGACCGCTTCGTGCATAGTATTTGTCACTTGGACGAATTTTCAATGCACGCAATACATGTATTTGCCAGTCTGTAGAGTGAAAACTGCTTAGTCTGTCGCAAAAGAGAACACTGAAATATTTATGAATCCAACTCCAATTGCAATATTGTTCTCCAATTTCTGCTACCAGATGATCATGGAGTGTTTCATATGCCTCAAGCGAATCCAGAACGGTGTTTTCAATGATGTGTGCACCCTTTACCAATGCATCGCGGATACTTTTTCCAAGATACAACGCCTCGCTCTCTGACAATTCCTGTGGCTTTTGAGGGCTGCCCGTCATCCATACACCATTTTCTTTTTTCTGAAACAGACCAAATTTATATGCCGATCCTCCCGATATACTTCCAAAATAATCTTTACATTCTTTATTCATCTCCAGCCAACAACAGAGCGCATTCGTATTGTCACCAGTTGTATAAAACATGAATGATAACAAAGAATCGTCATCGAGTGCAGCTAACTCACTCGGACCGTACTGACTCTTGAATTCCTCTCTCATCTGCTCTATTTGGTCTGAACGCACATTGAGTTCAAGGTTATTTTCTAACACATACGCTTTTAGAAATTTGGCTGCGTTTACATATTCGTTATTCATATGCGTGATATTCAAAAAAATCCTCCTTTACTGCGATATGCCCCCTGTCTACCTGACAGGGGGCATATCACTTTATAAAATATCCTATTTGTATCTTATCATTTTATTCAAAATTGTGCAATCTGATTCCAACTTCTTATTGGACAATACCAACATTATTTTTTTCTGCAATAATAAAAAAATAATCCAATTTAGAAAATACATCGTATCCAGTATGGGAAAAGCACGAAATCCCTTCCCTCCTCATAAACTATATAGAAACTCATTGAGGTGCATTCTGTGAAAACATTCCAAAAGCCCCTCACCGCCCAGGAGGAAAAAGAATATCTCGACCGCTTTCAGGCAGGCGACCAAAACGCCAGAGATATTCTGATTGAGCGCAACATGCGGCTTGTCGCCCATGTAGTCAAAAAATATCAGGGACTGGATGAAGACCTGGATGATTTGATTTCTGTCGGAACCATCGGTCTGATCAAAGCAGTATCCACCTTTGATACCTCAAAGTCGGTACGGCTGTCCACTTATGCGGCACGCTGTATTGATAATGAACTGCTCATGCTCCTGCGGCAGCGCAAGAAAAAATCGCGGGAAGTATCGCTTTATGACCCAATCGGTACCGACAAAGAAGGCAATGAGATCAGCCTTCTTGACATTATAGAAACGATTCCGTTTGATGTGGTGGAACACTACACCACTAATGAAGATATTGTGCTGCTGTCTCGTTTTTTAAACAACAGCCTTACGGATAAAGAATACGAAGTGATTAAGCTTCGCTATGGATTGTTTGGGGAGGAAGAACTCACCCAGCGAGAAATAGCAAAGCGGCTGAATATCAGCCGCTCCTACGTTTCAAGAATTGAAAAAAATGCAATTTTAAAATTACGCCAATGCTTCCTGGCGGCGAAGTAAATCATACTGGCACAGCTCGATACCCAGATCCACATAAAGCCGCTGCTGTGGATGGGGGGCACTCTCAACTGAATTTCCATCTTCATCCAAAATCCTCTGAACTGTCACTTCCACATTTTCACCATTTGGCTTCATAACCTCAATCGTCTCACCGACCGAGAACTTGTTTCGCTGTGTGATACGTCCCAGCCCTTCCTCTGTCACTTCCTCAATGTAACCGAGATACGTATATTCCTTCACATACGTATTGCTGTCATAAATCTGCGTATTCTCATCTGGTTTTCCATAGAAAAAGCCGGTGGTAAACTGGCGGTAGGTACAGTTGGAAATCTGTTCCTGATACCACTCCATATTAGCACGATATTTTTCGGGACTTTCCAGATAGTCATCAATCGCCTTGCGGTAGGTTCTCGCCACCGTTGCGACATAAAGAGCTGTCTTCATACGACCCTCAATTTTCAGACTGTCGATGCCGCTCTCCATGATGTCATCGATATGTTCAATCATACATAGATCCTTGGAATTAAAAATGTACGTACCGCGCTCATTTTCATAAACCGGCAGATACTCTCCCGGACGTTTTTCCTCCACAACCGCATATTTCCAGCGGCATGGATGTGTGCAGGCTCCCTGGTTGGCATCTCTTCCTGTAAAATAATTACTCAGAAGGCATCTTCCGGAATAAGAAATACACATCGCACCGTGAATAAACGTCTCAATCTCCAGATCATCCGGAATATTAGCCCTGATTTCTTTGATTTCTTTCAGAGAAAGCTCTCTGGCGGAAACTACACGCTTCGCGCCCTGGTGATACCAGAACTGATACGTCCCGTAATTGGTATTGTTGGCCTGTGTGCTGACATGACGCTCAATCTCCGGACAAACTTCTTTCGCAATCATAAAAACTCCGGGATCAGAAATAATCAGTGCATCCGGCTTGATTTCTTTTAATTCCCGGAAATACTCACGAACGCCTTCCAAATCTTCGTTGTGCGCCAGAATATTGGCGGTTACATATACTTTTACTCCATGTTCATGTGCAAAGGCAATTCCCTCTTTCATGTCCTCCATCGAGAAATTTTTTGCCTTGGCACGAAGTCCAAATGCCTCACCTCCGATATATACGGCATCTGCCCCGAAAATCACAGCAATCTTCAGTACCTCAAGACTGCTGGCAGGCACTAATAATTCCGGTTTTCTCATAATATTCCTCCATCAAATTTTCACGCTTATAGTAATTCCGTCGCCCAGCGGAACAACGGAAGTCATAAGCTGTTCATTGTGCTTTAACTCAAACAGATATTCCCGCATTCTCCTGTGAATGGTTCGGTTGCGACGTTCTACCAGAAAACGTGATTCCACAATATCCCCATCCTGCAGTACATTATCCGAAATCAATACACTGCCCTTTTTCATCAGTCTCAGGATATCAGGCAGGAAATGAATATACTGTCCCTTCGCGGCATCCATGAAAATAAAATCATAGCTGCCATTCAATTTTTTCAGAATCTCTGCCGCATCGCCCTCCAGCAATGTAATCTGCTCTTCCCGCCCCGCTTTTTTGAAATTTTCACGAGCGATCGGAATTCTGACCGGATAATTTTCAATTGTGGTAACGTGACACGCCACCGGATTATATTCACACATAAGAAGTGTGGAGAAGCCAATGGCTGTCCCCACCTCCAATATTTTTTCCGGTCTTATGATAGAAAGCATCACTTTCAAAAAGCTCTGCATCTCTTTTCTGACAATCGGTACATACGTATCCACTGCCTCCTGCTCCAATTCATTCAGAAACGGGGTATTTCCCGGATCGAGCGAATTGATATATGCAGTCATTCTCTCATCTACGATCAATTCGAATTTCCCCCTGAAGCATCGTCTTCTTCACCGGCAAGAATCGCCATAATGCGATCCGCGTCATATGCTGTACTCAAAATATAAGTTCCAGGTTTCAGCTTGTCTTTATAAACAGACAATTTCTCCTGCACAACAAAAACTTTAGCATCTTCAATCAGTTTTTTCTTCTCCAGAGTCTTTCCAATCTGGTATACGGAAGCTCCCTCTTTGATCACAACAGTTACTTCCTGTCCCTCTCCAGGACTCATTGGCTGCTGGTTAAACACATGGTAACCAAAGCTGTAGACAGATTTGCCAAGCCAGATAATCAGTATACATACAGCCACATACACCGCGATGCGAAAAAAACCTCCGGCTACAATGACTCCGGCATCGTCTTTATTACTCATTTTGTCTCTCCTTATACATTGGGGATGTGGATATCAAGTCCTCCTATAATCTCCAGGCTGATGTTTTGCATCAAACGGCAGACTCCAAGTTCTGCCTGGAGATAATCATGTACCACAGGAATCTTGTGAAGTTCCTCCGATTCATGGCTTAATTCTGCCATAATCTGAAACGCATTTGTATCATCCACACTGTTTTGTATCTTAAAATTGCGTGCCCGATACTCATCGGCTCTCGTTTTTAATTCCGGATATTTTTTCAGAGCTTCCTCACTCTTTTTGTATTCTTTGTATTCCGGACTTCTCTTGATTGACCAGATCAGTAACTGCACATTTGTTTCTATTGTTTCCATATTGCTTTTTAAGCCTCCATAATGATCGGAAGAATCATCGGTCTTCTCTTTGTACGCTTCCAGACAAAATCTCCCAGTGCGTCTTTGACTTCGCTCTTAATTTTGCCCCAGTCTGTGATATGACGATCCAGACATGCATCAAGTGCATCTTCTACAACAATCTGCGCATCTCCCATCAAATCCTCAGACTCCCGTACATAGACAAATCCTCTGGAGACGATATCCGGTCCTGCCAGAACTACATTGCTGTGATGCTCCAATGTCATAACGACAATGATAATACCATCCTCTGCAAGATGCTGGCGATCGCGAAGAACAATGTTTCCGACATCACCGACGCCAAGTCCATCCACCAGAATTGTTCCAACAGGAACTTTTCCTGTCACCTGTGCACCGCTGTCATCCATCTCCAGAACATCTCCGGAAGAAAGAATGAAAATGTTATCTTTGCTGATACCAAGACTTTCTACAATCTGTGCATGTGCTTTCAGGTGACGATATTCACCATGCACAGGAATCGCATATTTCGGATGTACCAGAGAATAAATCAGCTTGATTTCCTCTTGGCAGGCATGTCCTGAAACATGTGCATCCTGGAAAATAACATCTGCCCCCTTCATGGACAGTTCATTAATCACCTTCGATACGGCCTTCTCATTGCCCGGAATCGGATTGGAACTGAAAATGATGGTATCTCCAGGCTTAATTGTAATCTTGCGATGAATGCTTGCCGCCATACGTGACAGTGCAGCCATAGACTCACCCTGACTTCCAGTCGTGATCAGAACCACTTTATCATCCGGATAATTTTTCACTTCATCAATCTCAATCAGGGTTTTATCCGGAATCTTCAGATAGCCAAGTTCCGATGCAGTTCCGATGACATTGACCATGCTTCGTCCCTCGACCGCTACCTTTCTTCCATATTTGTATGCAGAGTTGATGATCTGCTGCACACGGTCTACGTTCGATGCAAACGTAGCGATGATAATACGTGTATTCTTATGCTCATTGAAAATGTTATCAAACACACGACCTACTGTCCGCTCAGACATCGTAAAGCCCGGACGTTCTGCATTCGTACTGTCGCACATAACGGCCAGAACGCCTTTTCTTCCGATTTCTGCAAAACGCTGCAGATCAATCGCGTCACCGTATACCGGTGTATAATCTACTTTAAAGTCTCCTGTGTGGACCACGATACCTGCCGGGGAATAGATGGCAAGTGCCGATGCATCCTGAATACTGTGATTTGTCTTGATAAATTCAACCGAAAATTCGCCCAGGTTGATGACCTGTCCGAATCGTACTTCTTTTCTCTTTGTTGTACGCAGCAGATTGTGTTCTTTCAATTTGTTGTCAATCAGTCCGATTGTAAGCTTGGTTGCATAAATCGGAACATTAATTTCTTTCAAAATATAAGGCAGGGCACCGATATGATCTTCATGCCCATGTGTGATTACGAATCCTTTTACTTTGGAAATATTTTCCTTCAGATAGGTGACATCCGGAATGACAAGATCAATTCCGAGCATATCATCCTCCGGAAAGGATAAGCCACAATCTACAACTACAATACTCTCTCCATATTCAAATGCAGTAATGTTCATTCCAATCTGTTCCAGACCGCCCAGAGGGATAATCTTTAACTTTGATTTCTTCCCTTTTTTCGAATAATTTTTCACGGGCTTTGCAGTCTTGTCTGCAATCTTTACGATCTTATCCGAATTCTTTGCCGCAGGCTTTGCTGTATTCCTGTAATTTTTCTGTCCGTTCTTTGCACTGAATTTTCCATTGTTCTTTACTGGTCCACGTCCATTGTTCTTCTGTTTTTTCGAATTTTTCTGTCCGCTCTCATACCTGTAATCATCCGATATTTGAACATTTGCATTATTTTCTGTTTTCAAATTTGCACCTCCATTTTGGGGCACATTATTCACGTGGGATCGTACCTGCTAAACCATTATGAAATTTTATCAATAGGTACACTTCCCCCTTCCTGATTTTTTCGCTACAAATAACATGCTCCTTCTTAATTTTATATAGAATGTTCCGGATATTCCCTTTTTACGCACACCCGTGATCCGGAATCCTCATTCTCTCATCTGATCGCCATATTTTTTATAATTCAATATCAACATCATCCAGCATTTGCTGAAATACACTGGTTACGGCTTTCAGTTCCAAATCATCTTCTACAAATTCATAGCAGGCCTCACTGTCTGTCTCCTCAGAAACATCCTTCATAATATACGCCTGCGCTTCCTCTTCCTGCGAATCAGATACAAGCAGATACGTCTTTCCGCCAATTCTCGCCTGCTCCTCCACAAAAAATTCTACTACTTCACCATCATCTTCTATAAATTTGATTTTATCCATAAATCTCTATTCTAATCCTTTCGAACGATAGTCAAGATATCCTTGTAAAATAAAAATGGCTGCCAGCTCGTCTACATACTTTCCCCGATTTTCTCTTCGGATCTTACTTTCGATCATCGTACGATTTGCTTCTACTGTTGTCAGCCGTTCATCCCACATCACAACAGGAAGACCGGTCCGTCTTTCCAGAGTTTTCTTGAACTCCAGTGACTTCTCAGCCCTGTCTCCAATGGTATTGTTCATATTTTTCGGAAAGCCCAGTACAATGGACTCCACCTCATACTCCTGAATCAACGCCTCAATCCTTGCGAGCGTCTGACGGAGCTTGTTTTCCTGTTTTCTTCGTATGATTTCAATGCCCTGCGCGGTGTAGCCCAGCGGATCGCTGATGGCAACACCGACGGTCTTAGAGCCGAAATCCAGTCCCATAATCCTCATATTAACGTTCCCAGGACTTATTCTTAATGTATTCTGTCAGCAATTCTTCCACAAGCTCATCACGCTCTACTTTCATAATCATGCTACGCGCTCCCTTGTGACTTGTGATATAAGTAGGGTCACCGGACATAATATATCCCACAATCTGATTGACCGGATTGTAGCCCTTCTCATCCATTGCATTGTAGACCAGATTCAGGATTTCCTTGATTGGCACCTCAACATCTGGTTTTGTTTTAAAAAACTGTGTATGATTTGCATTATAATCTGCCATAAAACTCACGCCCTTATCTAAATATTTTTTTACTTCTTATTATTCTAATATAAACTGTTCAAAATTACAACCGTTACTTTTGCAGATAACGAAGGAAGACTTGTTACGGTTTGCAACAGTGATGACTTTCACTCAAAAAACAATCAATCAAAACTTTGTTTTTGTTTTATAATTCTATGCATCTAAGTACATGTGGTTTCAAAAAGCCTTCCACGCGGCACACAAGAACATCGTTTTGTTTCCTATCTTCTTTGCATTCTACAGCGCCTTTGATGTACTCTCTTGTATGTCCGACAAAATATTCTTTTCCATTCTCCTGTATGATTTCTTCCAGAAGAATTTCCACCGTTTTTCCCAGAAAGCTCTCTTCAAATTTCTGTGCCTGTCCCTCATGAAGCTGTAACATCCTGTCACTTCGGACTGCCTTTGTCTGCTCTGGAATCTGATTTTCCATTGCGGCTGCCTTTGTTCCTTTTCTCATAGAATATTTAAAAATATGTGTTTCATAGAAATTAATATTCTTCACAAATTCATAAGACTGCTCAAATTCTTCTTCTGTCTCGCCAGGAAAACCGACAATCACATCGGTTGTCAGAGCTGGATTCTCATAAACCGTTCGAAGCACCTGACATTTTTCGGCATATTCTTTGCTGTCATAGCGACGGTTCATCCTCTTTAACGTCGCATCACAGCCGCTTTGCAGCGACAGATGAAAATGCGGACAAACTTTTGGAAAAGAAGCAATTCCCTGTGCAAATTCCTCGGTCACGATTCTTGGCTCTAAAGAACCGAGGCGGATTCTCGTGATTCCCTCCACCTGATGAACGCTCTCAATCAGAGAGAGAAGTGTTTCCTTCTCTTCCTCGGCAAAATCCACTCCGTAAGAACTCAGATGGATTCCCGTCAAAACAACTTCCCGATAACCCGCTGCCGCCAGACGCTCTACTTCCCGGACAACATCCTCTTTTTTTCTGCTTCTGACTCTTCCGCGGGCATAAGGAATGATGCAGTACGTACAAAACTGGTTGCAGCCATCCTGCACTTTGATATAAGCTCTCGCATGCTCCGCTGTCTTCTCAATCTGCAAAGGTTCATATTCTTTTGTTGTATTGATGTTGATCACGCTGCTGATTTCCTGCTGCGTCCTCTCATATTCCTGTAAAAGCTCCACAATATTCTGTTTCTGGTTGTTTCCGATCACCAGATCAATGGACTCATCCATCTCCAGGCGCTCTTTGTCCGCCTGAACGTAACAGCCTGTCGCTGCAACTACCGCATGCGGATTCATTTTTTTTGCCTTGTGAAGCATCTGTCTTGATTTTCTGTCTGCAATGTTGGTTACTGTACAGGTATTGATAATATAGATATCTGCGCCCGGTGCAAAGGGAACAATTTCATATCCCGCATGTTCCAGAAGCTGCTGCATCGCTTCTATTTCATACGCATTTACCTTACATCCCAGATTGTGCAGTGCAACTTTTTTGTTCATTTTGACCCTCATTCTTTCTACATTTTCACTATTTTTAGCAAAAACTTTCGTTGTTTTTACCTTGACTTTTGATATTTGAAATTGTAAGATAACGATAGTAAATAAAAAACATATGGGAGGAAATTTATCATGAAAACAGTACAGATTTCATTAAACTCAATTGATAAAGTAAAAGCATTCGTTAACGAGATCAGCAAGTTTGACTGCGATTTCGATCTGGTTTCCGGAAGATATGTGATTGATGCAAAATCTATCATGGGTATCTTCAGTCTGGATTTATCCAAACCAATCGACCTGAACATTCATGCTGATGGTGCTGCTCTTGACGAAGTTATGAGCAAAGTTGAGCCATACGCTGTTTAATTACTGCATTCAATTGAAACTTTCCTGTGGCAAAAGCCACAGGATTTTTTTGTTCTTTTTTTATTCAATGTTGATAATTTCTGTCGTTGAAATCGCCTCTTCCATCAGCTGATCAATTTTTTCCTCCAGATGTGTCTCCGAACGTTTGATGACTTTGATGTTTGGCTTTGTAACCGGATGTTTCGCCACAAAAATTGTACAACAATCCTCAAACGGAAGAATCGATGTCTCATATGTGTTGATCTTCAACGCAATGTCTACGATATCCTGCTTGTCAAATCCGATTACCGGACGATACACCGGCAGAGTACAAACTTCGTTTGTCGCAGCAAGACTATGCATCGTCTGGCTTGCCACCTGTCCGATGCTCTCTCCTGTGATCAACCCCAGACAATTGTTTTCTTTTGCAAAATGCTCTGCAATCTTCATCATATAGCGGCGCATAATGATAGTAAGTTCGTCATGTGGGCATTTTTCGTAAATATACAGCTGAATATCCGTAAAGTTTACGACATGCAGACGAATCGGTCCGCTGTATTTTGCCACGAGTTTTGCCAGATCGACCACTTTCTGTTTTGCACGCTCACTCGTATATGGCGGTGCATGGAAATAAACAGCATCAATCTGCACACCACGCTTGGAAATCATATAGCCTGCAACCGGACTGTCGATTCCGCCGGATAACAGAAGCATTGCCTTGCCATTTGTTCCAACCGGCATACCGCCAGGACCTGGAATCGTCTCGGAATATACATAGATTTTTTCACGGATTTCGACGCACAGAAGCACTTGCGGCTCATGCACATCCACATGACAAGCTGCAAACGCATTCAGGATCACTCCGCCAAGCTCTGCATTCAGCTCCATAGAAGTCATTGGATAATTCTTTCTTCCGCGGCGCGCATGCACCTTAAAGCTTTTGTCAAACTCTCCATACAGATCTCTGAGATACTTCACAATATCCTGTCCAAGCTTTTCAAAGCCCTCGTCCTCCAGCACCACGACCGGACAGATTCCGGCAATACCAAAGACGCGCTGCAAAGCTTCCACTGTCTCATCGTAATCATACTCACTCAGACAGTCCACATAAATTCTTCCCTGCTCTTTTCGTACTTTAAACTGTCCTTCCACCTTTGCAAGTGCAAATTCCATCTGGCGCACAAGCGCATCCTCAAAAAGATAACGGTTCTTGCCCTTTAATCCAATCTCCGCATACTTAATCAAAAATGAATGAAATGTCATATTTTTTCTCCTTTAATGCCGTGTGAATTTCTTCAGCATCGGCAGCACCTCCTGCAGTACCTGCAGGCAATAATCAATCTGTTCCTTTGTATTTTCTTCCTCAAAACTGAATCGAACCGTCGTCTCCATCTGAGATTTTTTCATACCAAGTGCCGTCAGCGTAGGACTTCCGGCACGTTTGTGTGTCGAGCAGGCAGAACCAGCAGACACATAGATACCGCGGTCTTCCAGCGTGTGAAGCAGCACCTCGCTTCTCACACCGAGAAAGCTTGCGCTGACAATGTGCGGTGCCCCTTCCATGACCGGCATCCCATTGACAATCACGCCATCCATCTTCTTAAGCCCTTCCACCAGTTGTTTTTTCAATTCATACATATGCGAAATCTTTTCCTCGAACTGCTCATAGCTCATCTTCGCAGCAAGGCCAAGTCCGGCGATTCCCGGCACATTATCCGTTCCGGAGCGCATTCCGTTTTGCTGTCCGCCTCCCAAAATCTGCGGAATGATACGCGCTTTCTCATTGATATACAAAAATCCCACGCCTTTTGGTCCGTGAATTTTATGTCCGCTGACAGAGAGCAGATCAATCCCTGCTTTTTTCGGAAAAATGCGATACTTTCCAAACGCCTGAATCGCGTCCACATGATACAACGCCTTTGGGCAGTTTTCATGTACCAGCTTTGCAATCTCCTCCACCGGTTCCACAGCACCAATCTCATTGTTGACATACATCGTCGATACAAGAATCGTCTCCGGTGTCAGTGCCTCTTTCAGTGCCTCCATTTTCACAACTCCCTGTCCATCGACGGGAAGTATTACAAGGTCAAATCCCTGTTCCTTCAAAAATTGCATCGGTGCAGACACGGCCGGATGCTCCACAGCCGTCGTAATGATGCGGTTTCCGGCGCGGCGATTCGCCATCGCGCCTCCAATCAGAGCCAGATTATTCGATTCTGTCCCTCCGGAAGTAAATAAAATCTCCTTCTCATTTACCTTCAAAGTTTTGGCGATATGCTCCTTAGCATCTTTTACATAATTTTCTGCCTCAACGCCTTTTTGATGCATGGAAGACGGATTGCCATAGTCCTCCAGCATCACCTGATACACAAGATCTGCCACTTCTTTGTAACAACGGGTCGTGGCAGAGTTATCTAAATACGCTTCCATCTAATTAATTTTCCTCCAAATGAAACATCAGAATCGAAAGCACCGCAAGACCAGCCGTCTCCGTCCTTAAGATTCGCTTTCCCAGTGTCATCGGCTGCACCTGCTGCTCTGTCGCCTGTGCAATCTCTTCCTCAGAAAAGCCACCTTCCGGACCAATAAATACAGCTACCGACTGCCCTGGCGCAATCTGACTGATGATTTTCTTCGTTGCTGCCATTCCCTCCGCCAGTTCATACGGAATCAGCTTCACATCACAGCTTTGTGCATACTGCAATGCCTCACGAAAACTGCACACAGAATGTACCTGCGGAATGCGCATTCTCTTTGACTGTTTTGCCGCACTCTCCGCAATCTGCTGCCAGCGCACCACCTTTTTAGCTGCCTTCTTCTCATCCAGCTTCACAACGGCACGGCTGGTCGCCACAGGAATGACCTCCCACGCGCCAAGCTCCACTGCTTTCTGAATAATCAGCTCCATCTTGTCACTTTTGGGAAGTCCCTGAAACAAATAAATTTTACTGGAAAGTTCCAGACCGGATTCCTGCACATACATCACATGCGCCACAATCTCTTCCTGCGTCATTTCTTCTATATAACAGGTGTACTCCTGTCTGTCACCGTCACTGATGAGAATCTCATCTTTTGTTTTCATACGGAGAACATTTTTGATGTGATTGACATCCGTCCCCGTAATACGAATCTGATGTCCTTCAATCTGAGAAGGCTCTACGAAAAAACGATGCATACTTAACAACCCTTTCTCGCTGTGACAGATACCCATTCACCCTGGTATGTCACCTCTACAATCTCAAGTCCTGCAGCTTCCACTGCCTGACGAACTTCCATTTCCTTCATATCAATGATACCGGATGTAATATACAGAGCACCCGGTTTCATCTGGTTTACGATCACCGGTGTCAGCGGAACAAGAACATCTGCCAGGATGTTTGCAACAACAATGTCATACTTGCCATAGCCAACCTGATCCTGCACCGTCTTGTCATCAATAATATTGCCAATCATCATATCAAATGCACCTTCCGGCACACCGTTCACCTCTGTATTTTCTGCAACAGCCGATACTGCACATGGATCCAGATCTGTTCCAACTACATGCTTTGCGCCTAGTTTCAGAGCAATGATACCAAGAATACCACTTCCTGTTCCCACATCCAGAAGCTCTGTATCCGGTGTCACATATTTTTTCAGCTGACGGATGCAAAGCTGTGTTGTCTCATGCATTCCTGTTCCAAACGCTGTACCCGGATCAATGTGAAGAATCATCTTGTCCTCATCTTCCGGTTTTACTTCTTCCCAGGACGGAATGATTAGAATATCATCCACATAGAACTGATGGAAATGCTCTTTCCAGTTGTTGATCCAGTCTTTATCCTCTGTCTCAGACTCTACAATGCTGCATTCGCCAAGATTCATGTAGCTTGCCATATCTGCAAGTTCCGCACAGATGTCACTTAAAATTGCATCCTTATCATCCTCCGGATCCAGATAAAAATTCAGATAAGCCACTCCGTCATCTGCCGGGCCTTCCGGCATGATATCGACAAACATCTGTTTTTTATCTTCCTCCGTCAGAGGCTGTTTGTCCTCAATCTCCACTCCCTGAATGCCAAGATCTGAAAGCATAGCGATTACCACATCTTCTGCCTCTGTCGTTGTCTTCAGCGTAAATTTATTCCATTTCATGCATTTTATCCTTTCTATATTTATACAAACATTACTACAAGCGGTATCGTAATCACAGACAAGAGGGTACTGACAATAATTCCTCTGGAAAACAGACTTCCATCCACTCCAGCCTCCTCCGCCATCATCAGCGGCATATTTCCGACCGGCATCGCCATAATCAGGATCGTCACGCCATACATCAGTTCATCATGAATAAACGGACGAATCACCAGTCCAATCAAAATCGGAAGCAGCACCTGGCGCACCAGTACAAACAGATACACTCTCTTATCACCAAAGATTTTCTTCAGAGGAGCTTGTGCCAAATTCACTCCAATGACAATCATACTCAAAAAGGTCGTTGATCTTCCCATGTAATCAAGCGTCGTCTTGACCATCTCCGGTACCTGAAACTGTGTCAGATACATCAGAATACTCAGCACACAGCTGACACTTCCGATATTAATGATGTCTTTCAGACTCATTTTTGCCTCTCTGCCCGGTTCATCCTTCACAACAAGCACCCGTCCATATGTATAGATGAGCAGGGTAAAAAACACGTTAAATACCAGCGCATACAAAATACCGGATGCCCCCAGTACCGCCGTAATGACCGGATACCCGATAAATCCAATATTTCCAAATATGGACATCATGTTGTAATGGCTGCGTTCCCTTTTTGGTGCGCGGATGATGTGAGGAATGACAAGTCCGAGAAGAACCAGTCCAAGATACAGCAAAAAGCCAAGAATCGTGACCTGTATGAGATGTCCTTTCGTAATACTGTTGTCTGCGTTCCAGATGCTGGTAAACATCAGTGCCGGATTGCATACATTTACGACAAGACCAGAGAGTTCCTTCGATGCATTTGCCGTCAGAATGTTCTTTTTTGTCAGCAGATAGCCCGCCATGACAAGAATAAAAATCATGAGCATCTGCTTCATCACCACGAATGTACTCATTTTCCCTCTTTCACACTTTCCCCTTTTTTCACTATCTTATCTATGATACACGAATCTGTAAAAAATGAAAAGAGGAAAAATCCACAAATTCATTGAAAACCTTGTCGAATCCGACTAAAATAAAAACACAGAAGTATCTGTAATAATGGAGGACTATAAAAACCTATGAAAAATCAAGCAGATTTGAAAAATTTATTAAATGCCATCAACCGAAAAAGCTATCCCGCCTACAAGGATACCCGGGGCAGCTATCAATTTGGCTCATACATTCTCAACATTGACCATGTACAGGGAGACCCGTTCGCTTCTCCTTCCAAAGTAAGCATTCTTGTCAAGGGAGAGCATGCCGCTTTTCCCGCAAATTTATATGACGCCCCACACAAGCGCATCGCCCTGCAGGATTACCTGACACGACTGTTTCACCAGCGAATTGAAAAATATAATTTTAAAGCAAAAGGTTCCGGAAAAAGTGGTTTGATTGCCATCAGCCGCCCCGGGCAGGAGATTTTAGAGCGCAGTGCCTGCAAGATCACACCAAAAACCGGGGATATTCTGCTTCGCCTGGAAATCGGCTTTCCTGCTAACGGACGAACCATCAATTCCATGGAACTGATCAAGATTCTCTATGATTTTCTCCCGGACTGCGTCGAAGAAACCTTATTTTACAAACGCCTCAACCCCAAACAGGTGACTTCTGTGATCCATCTCGCAGAAGATCAGCAGTATATTCGCGAGCAATTAGACAAGCTCGGTCTGGTGGCATTTGTCGCCAACGGCTCCATTCTGCCAAGAGAAAGCGGCGTCTCTTCCCGTCCGATGAAGCAGGCCATTCCATTTGTCTCACCTCAGTCGATGGAAGTCACCATGACACTGCCGCACAAAGGGGAAGTAAAGGGAATGGGAATCTCCAAAGGCATTACATTGATCGTCGGAGGCGGCTATCACGGAAAATCTACACTTCTGAAAGCTCTGGAACTTGGTGTGTACAATCACATTGCCGGAGACGGACGGGAATACGTCATCACGAGTCCATCTGCCATGAAAATCCGTGCCGAGGACGGACGAAGCATCCGAAACACAGACATCTCCATGTTTATCAACAACTTACCAAACAAGAAGGATACCGCCGCCTTCTGCACCGAAGATGCCAGCGGCAGCACCTCACAGGCAGCCAATGTCATCGAAGCGATTGAGTCAGGCACAACACTCTTTCTCATTGACGAAGACACCTGTGCGACTAACTTTATGATTCGTGATGAGCTGATGCAGCGCGTGGTACACCGCGACCAGGAGCCAATCACACCATTTATCGAGCGGGTACAGGCTCTGTATCAGCAACAGGAGATTTCCTGCATTATGGTTGCCGGAAGCTCCGGTTCCTACTTCCACGTAGCAGACTCCATCATCCAGATGGACCGCTATATTCCAAAAGAAATCACCGCATTTGCAAAAGAAGAGGCCAGCCGTTTTCCGGGACTGGAGATTCCTTCGGACGATGTTGTTCTCCCGGATTTTCATAGAACGCCAAAGGCAGGACGTGATTTCAAAGGAAATGACCGCATCAAGATGAAGACACTTGGCAAAGATGCGTTTTCCCTGAACCGGGAAACCATTGATTTGAGATATGTCGAGCAGCTCGTCGACAGCGAACAGACCACCGCACTTTGCTACATGCTCAAATATGCTATGCTCCACTACTGTGACGGAAGACATACGCTATATCAAATCGTAGATACACTATTGAAGCTGGTGGAGACAAAAGGACTGGAGGCACTGGCCGATGGCAGTTATCTGTCCGCGAACCTGGCAATGCCGAGACGACAGGAAGTTTTTGCATGCTTTAACCGTTATCGGGGATAAAAATTAAGGGGGCTTTACGCCCCCTCTTTCTTGTGTGTTTACGCCTCGTCAATCGCTTTTCCGATATCGTGACGCATATATTTGTTGGAGAAAGAAATCCACTCGGTTGCAGCGTAAGCATTCTTACGTGCCTCTTTCAGATCACTTCCCTTTGCTGTGATACCAAGAACACGTCCTCCGTTTGTGACGATCTGGTCACCGTCGAATTTTGTTCCGGCATGGAAACAGTAATATCCGTCTTTGTCTTTGAAGTTCTCAAAGCCACTGATTGGAATACCTTTTTCATATTTTACCGGATATCCTTCAGAAGCCAGTACAACACAGACTGCTGCATTGTCCTCAAACTGCAGATCTACCTCGTCGAGCTTGCCTTCCAGACATGCCTCAATGACTTCGATGATGTCATTTTTCATACGAGGAAGTACAACCTGCGCTTCCGGATCACCGAATCTCGCATTGTATTCCAGTACTTTCGGGCCGTCTGCTGTCAGCATCAGTCCGAAGAAGATGATTCCTGTGAACGGACGTCCCTCTGCTGCCATGGCATCTACCGTTGCCTGGTATACATATTTGTTGCAGAAATCTTCTACTTCTTTTGTGTAGAACGGACTTGGAGAGAAGGTTCCCATACCGCCGGTATTCAGTCCGGTATCACCGTCGCCTGCTCTCTTGTGATCCTGTGCGGAAGTCATCGTCTTGATTGTCTTTCCGTCTACGAAGGATAACACAGATACCTCACGGCCTGTCATAAACTCTTCGATTACCATCGTATTTCCGGAATCACCAAACTTCTTGTCCAGCATGATTTCCTGCACACCTGCTTTTGCCTCTTCCAGCGTATTACAGATCAGCACACCTTTGCCGAGTGCCAGTCCGTCTGCCTTCAGAACAATCGGGAATTTGGCTGTCTCCAGATATTCCAGTGCTTTCTGAGGATCGTCAAAATTCTCATAAGCCGCTGTCGGAATGTTGTATTTTTTCATCAGATCTTTCGAGAATGCCTTGGAGCCTTCCAGAATCGCTGCATTTTTTCTTGGTCCGAATACGCGCAGTCCTTCTGCCTCAAAAGCATCGACAACTCCGCCTACCAGCGGATCATCCATACCGATGATTGTCAAATCGATTTCGTTTTCTTTTGCGAAAGCAACCAGTTTATCAAATTCCATCGCACCGATGTTGACGCACTCTGCATACTCTGCGATTCCGGCATTGCCCGGTGCGCAGTAAATCTTTGTTACCTTCGGGCTCTTTGCGACACTCCATGCGATTGCATGCTCTCTTCCGCCGCTTCCTACAATTAATACTTTCATTTGTGATTTACTCCTTTATCTTCACTAAGCCATCGACAACTTCCACTTTGCCGTTTGCAATCAGGTCAATGGCTTTTGGCATAATGATCCACTCTGCCTGCTCCATCACTCTGCGCTGTAGTACCTCAGGTGTATCACCCTGCTGCACTTCCACAGCCTTCTGCAAAATGATTGGACCGGTATCTGTTCCAGCGTCCACAAAATGAACCGTCGCACCTGTCACCTTCACGCCTCTTGCGAGAACACCCTCATGGACTTTTAATCCATAGTAACCTGTTCCGCAGAAAGACGGAATCAATGCCGGATGAATATTGATAATCTTGTTCGGATAAGCATCGACCATACATTTTGGAATCACCACAAGACAACCAGCCAGAACAACAAGATCAACACCATAAGACTGAATGGTCTCTAAAAGAGCCTGATTAAACGCCTCTCTGTCTGCAAAATTTTTCGGTGATACACATTTTGCTTCAATTCCATGCTTTTTCGCACGCTCCAGGGCATAGGCATTCGCATTGTTGCTGATCACAACCTCGATCTTAGCATTGGTGATCGTGCCCTGGTTAATTCCATCTATGATTGCCTGAAGATTGGTTCCGCCTCCGGACACCAGAACTGCCATTTTTAGCATAAGGTCACTCCCTTTTCGCCTTCTTCAATCTTACCAACTACATATGGTGTCTCGCCAGCTGCTTTGATTGCTTCCATTGTCTTGTCAACGTCGGCAGCATCTACCGCTACGATCATACCAAGTCCCATGTTGTATGTATTGTACATCATCTGTTCATCGATGTTTCCTGTCTTTGCCATCAGCTTGAAGATTGGAGGAACCGGATAGCTGTTTTTCTCTACGACTGCACGTGTTCCTTCTCTTAACATTCTCGGAATGTTCTCATAGAATCCGCCGCCTGTGATATGGCTGCAAGCTCTTACGCGAACGCCGGCTTCTTTGATGCTTCTTAATGCTTTTACGTAAATCTTAGTCGGAGCGATCAGTGCCTCACCAAGTGTTGTTCCCAGCTCCTCATAGTAAGTATCCAGAGATTCTTTTGTCATCTCGAACACTTTACGAACGAGAGAAAAACCATTGCTGTGAACACCGGAGGAAGCCATACCAATCAGAACATCTCCAGCTTTGAGGTCTTTTCCTGTAATCAGATCTTTCTCATCTACCACACCAACTGCAAATCCAGCCAGATCGTACTCATCTTCCGGATAGAATCCAGGCATTTCTGCTGTCTCACCACCGATTAACGCTGCGGAAGACTGCTGACATCCCTCTGCCACACCGCTTACGATTGTTGCAATTTTCTCAGGAATGTTCTTGCCGCATGCAATATAGTCCAGGAAAAACAGAGGTTCTCCGCCGGCACATGCAATATCGTTTACACACATAGCAACACAGTCGATACCTACGGTATCATGTTTGTCCATGATAAATGCAAGTTTCAGCTTTGTACCAACACCGTCTGTACCGGATACCAGAGTTGGTTTCTCCATATCCTTAAATGCGCTCATAGAAAAAGCTCCGGAGAATCCTCCGATATTGGTCAGTACCTCAGGACGCATTGTCTTTTTGATGTGCTCCTTCATTAATTCTACTGATTTGTATCCGGCTTCAATATCAACGCCTGCTTTCTTGTAATCCATAACATTCTCCTTTATCTTATATAATAATTAATGTATTGTTTTATTTTCCGTAATTCTTGTATCCTTTTTGCTGAAGAATCATATCTTTTGCTTCTACCTGATTTTTCAGATGTTCTGAATATTTTTTGAGTCTGTCAAGAAGTTCCGGATCAGACATTGCCAACATTTTTGCTGCCAGAATGCCAGCATTGGCACCGCCGTTGATTGCAACAGTAGCTACCGGAATTCCCGTCGGCATCTGAACAATGGAATAGAGAGAATCTCTTCCTCCCAGTGAAGTTGTATGCATTGGAATACCAATGACCGGCATCGGGAAAATTGCGGCACACATACCCGGCAGATGAGCTGCCATTCCCGCACCTGCGATAATTACTTTAAAGCCTTTCTCCTCTGCTGTCTTTGCATAATCAAAAAATACATCCGGCTCTCTGTGAGCAGAGATGATTCTCATCTCGTAATCAACACCGAGCTCATCCAGCACAGCGGCTGCTTTCGCCATAATCGGCATATCCGAGTCGCTTCCCATTACAATTCCTACTTTTGGCATGGTAATCTCTCCTTTTCTGTCATATATGAAAAAATTTGCTATTTTATAGTATTCTCTTTAACGTTTTCATTTTAATTGTGCTGTCTAAATATGTCAATAACAATCTTTTTCAGCCCATCTAATTTTTATTTTCTTGCTTTTCCAGGCTCCTACACCTGTCCAAAATCGTATGGGCACCACTTTCCCGTTCGCCGAAACACTTTCAAACGGCAAGGTTTTCACGTCGCTTGCTTCCGGAGTTTTTCCATATGACCGCTACTCGTCCGAGAGGGATACCACTGCCTAGGCATGTCGATTTTCTTGCTTTTTCTGCGCCGCTTATGGATTGCTCTTGACGCAAACTCGCACACAGTGCTCAAACAGTGCGTCGCGAGCAATCGCTATGCTCGAAAAATCTGCGAAAATTTCTCCAAATGCCTAGTACATCGAATAATAAATAACTGACACATTGACTTGTCTGATTGTTCATCTGCTGCGTTGTCGTCAATCGACGTAGCCACCGCTACGCCTCATTCCTCCGCCTTGCATATGAAACAATCATTCTGCGCCAATATATCAGAAACTTATTATTCGATGTACTAGGCAGTGGTATCCCTCTCGGACGAGTAGCGGTCATGCGGAAAACTCCTACATTTTTGCAAACGATACAGGTTTGAAGTATATTTATATGCACGTTTCTTCTGTCTGGTACACCTTTCAACAAAAGGCGCAGCCAACAAAGTAGAACAGCCAATTTGCACAGAACCATTGCCTTCTGGAATCAAAGTGCAGATTTCTCCTCTTCCACAGGCAGACCTTTGGCAGATTTTCGCAGGCTTGGCGAGCAGAGCGATTGCTTTGAAAACACTGTTTGAGCGCAGGGCGCGAGTTTGTTTGAAAAGCAATCCATAGGCGGCGCAGCCAGACAAGAAAATCAACAGGTTGACTGTGGAAGAGGAGAAATCGCACTTGATGTAGAAAATCTCCCCTGTGCAAATGGCTGTTCGGAAACCCCCAAGCCAAACCTTGCCGTTTGAGAGTGTTACATCGACCGGGAAAATGGCGCACCTACGACCCGCGGTTAAGCCATGAGTGGAAGGTTTAATTCTTCGGTTCCCGGGAGTGTAAATTTGCCGTTCTCGATAATAGAGATTTCTCTGCCGTCTTTCGTGATGACACGAATGTATTCCAGTTCTTCATAAGGAATCGTGATGTCGGTGTGACAGCCCATGTAGGCCTTCCCCGGATCTTCCTTGCGCAGAATTGACACTTCATTGTCTCTGGCAACGATTTCCCTGCCATCCGGATTAAAGACAGCCGTATCCTCCGACCAGCTGTAGCAGGTATCGCCGACTGCAAAATGCGGTCCCATCTTTTCCGCAATCAGAATCGGAAGTTTGTCCTGAATGTGATATTTCTGTGCCATGGCATACGCTGTCGTATTGGTTCCGATTGCAAACTCGCCAAGCGGAAGGGATTCATGATGAAACAGTACATTATCCAAAATATAATTTTTATTTTCCTCTTCCTGCTCAAAGTTGCTACAGGAATATTCCGCCGTCATTCCGTCCCGGAACACGATTTTGAGATTTTTATACTGCAATTCGTCCAGATAGACCTGGCTGACGTGGAGCACACCGTTGGTTCCTGTCAGAAACGGCGAAGTGAATACCTCTCCCACCGGAATATTGACATCGGCCACGCAGTTTTCAAAATTCGTCTGTTTCGTCACATCCTCCAGCGGATGCAGCTGCACATAAAGATCCGTCTCATTTGCACCACAGCCTTTGATGTGCACTTTTTCACCCTGATCGAGTGCCTCAATCAACGTCTGCTGAATCTTCTCATACAACTGATAGTCTAATGTATTGATCTTCACCGTTTCTTTGAACAGTTCTTCGAAATTTTCTCCGATTTCCGGCACTGGATACGCAATGATCGTAAAGCTTCTCTCTTCTCCTTTGATATAGCGATTGGTAATCTGTCCCATCTCACTGGTACATTTGACCTGAAGTTTTTGCTGCTCCGGACTCAGTTTCAAGCTTTGTGGTTTTGTCTGTGGTGTAAAAGGAGTCTCTCCAAAAATTTCAATGCAGGCTGGGCCTCCATGCTGGCAAGCCAGTTCTTTATGCTGTTCATAACAATTCTGTGCCACACGCAGTTTACGATGGACAAAATCCTCATCCAGAAACAGCGCACAGTCATCCTTGTGATCGTACTCATACTGTTTGTTCGGAATCGCGCCATAGTAGCCGATACGAAGATGCTGTCTTTTATTCACCACATGAACCGCACTTCTGAAAATCGTCGGTTGTAATCCCATCTGGGCAAACTGTTCGATCGCTGCTTTTACCATCCGCTCAAAGCCAAGGCAATAGCGGATATTGACGGTTTTCTTCTTCTCCAACGGCTTTCTTCCGTTGACAAATCCAATGCGGTACCCTTCTGTGTACGTTCTTGCCATGCTGTCGATTTGTTCCTGTGGCATGGATGCAAGATAACAGGCTACACCGATTTCATTATCCGAAACATACTCTCCGTATTCGTAGAGATAGTCAATCGACTGCAGATCACTGTTTTGAATGATATCTGCCGCAAAGGAATATTGTGGATCTATATTCTCCAGAATCCGTCTGCCCACCATTTCTTCACTGTAATCGCTGACATACCAGTACAAAATTTCTCTCAGTTCTTTCAGCGATGGAAGTTTTTCCTGGCAAAAGGCATTATAAACTTCCAGAAACAGCTCCTGGCAGACTGTCATATCCCACAGACGTTTTTCTGCAACAAAAGCCGTCATGCCCCGCAGTTCTGCGTAAAGGAAGCAAAGATACGGTCCATACTGTCCCAGTGTTTTCTCTGCATAAGCCGGATTTCCATAACTTTCTTCGTAATGCTCCGGTAAAATGTCTTCATAGATTCTGTAATTGTAGTTTTGTTTTTCTTCCAGAGATGCCTCCTTTGGCGGACGTTCTGTCACAAAGCAGAGAAATTCTGCCACACGCTGAAAATATGACTGATAAGGCATGCTCACTTCCTTCTCTTGTCTGATCTCCCAAATTCTGTCTCTAGAGAGTTCATACCGCTCTTTTAAAATATCTTCCATAATTATGGTTCTATGTTTCCTTTCTCAATGTTTCTGTCAATAATCTGTTCTATATATTCGTTAATCCTCTTTGAACCTTTCGATGTCTTTCTGTTTCGTTTTTCAATGTTTGCCCGTTTGACCTGATGCTCTTTCCAGCCCTTCCCATCCGCGGCATCGTTGAGTAATAAAGGCTGAAAGTTGTCCATCACGTGGGCAAACTTTGCTTCCGGCGTCTCATATTCCTCAAATTCATCCCAGAGGCCTCGAAATTCCTGTCTCTGGTCTTTTGGAAGCATTCCGAAAATCCGGTCGGCTGCCTTTTGCTCTCTTTCATGCGCAGTTGCCTGCGCTGCCTCATCGTAAGCATAGCTATCTCCGGCATCAATTTCTACCAGATCATGGAGCAAAAGCATTTTCACAACCTTCAAGATATCGATCGGCTCATTGGAGTATTCCGCTAAAAGCACGGCCATCAAAGCCGCATGCCAGGCATGTTCCGCATCGTTTTCCTTTCTGCTTCCATCTGCCAGCCACGTCTGGCGAAAAATATTTTTCACTTTATCAATTTCTACCGCAAAGGCAGCCTGCTGTTCTATCCGTTCCATCTGTTGCTATCCTTTCTTCTAAACTCCCATCAGATACAAACCAAGCCATCCAATCATAATCATTCCATTGGCAACCGCCCCAGCCTTACTGTATGTATGGCTTCGCTTCTCATGAGACATTCCCTTCAGTCCCTGTATAAATCCATAAACAGACAAAAGTGCTCCGCAGATACTCATTCCGCCCATGACCGGTCCCGCTGCTCCCTTTCCTCCGGAAACGCAGGAGATGACCAGTGCTGCTGCAAACAATGCCACAGAAACACCTGCAAGTACCGTTGCAAGACATCCTTCCTCTGCCTCTTTTTGTCTGGCAAACGCATATCTATATCTCTTCGCCATGATACCTCCTTCTGATTTTATTACATACCATAAATAACAGACATCCCAGAAACGCTCCCAGTGTATTCAGAATCAAATCATCCACGTCAAAGCTTCCGACCCTGGTAATCAGCTGAACCGTCTCCACCAAAAGACTCCCCAAAAATCCTGTTGAAGTAACAAATAAAAGACTTTCTGTCTTTTTACTGATAATCGGTAAAATAAATCCATATGGAACAAATCCAATCACATTACCTAAAATATTGGTAAATACAGCCAGAAATCCAAGTTGCTCCCGATAAGTCCAAAATCTCCGTATTTCCACAAACGGCACCAGATTGTAACGATACTCCCTCTCCTGCAAAGGTACTCTGCCATACCCTTCTGCAAAAAACAGGAAGTACACAAGGAGTATAATATAAAGACAGAATAAAACCATGCCCACAGCACGTATCTTTTTCTTCGTTCCTGCTTCCAACGCTCTAATAACCTCTTATTTTTTTATAGTTTAAAAGGCCGCTGCACAATGTTTCTGTAACATCAGTATTTTCATTTGTGCAGCAGCCTCTCTTATTCTTTTTCCTGAGACTAAATCATAATCTCATACTTTTTTTTAATTAATTTTGCTCCATTTACGATCAGTATGGTTCCGGCAGCCACACCGGTCACCAGAACGACAATCCCTACCGCCAGCGTGCTTCCACCGATGCGCGACAAACTCTTATACAATTTTTCGTTCATAAGTTCCTCCTCTAACGGGCTCCGTACTGCTCATAGTATGCATCAATGGCAGCCTTCAATGCATCGTCAATGACAATCTCACCGTTGCATTCTTTGTTATACAAACACTCCACAACTTCCTCCATTGTTACGATTGCAGCTGTATTAAATCCATACAGATCTTTAATCTCATCTAAGGCACACTTCTCTCCGCCTTTTCCAACTTCCATGCGGTTCAAAGATACCATCAGCCCCTTTACTTCTACATTGGCCTGGCTTTTCAGAATCGGGAATGTCTCTTCAATGGATTTTCCGGATGTTGTCACATCTTCAATGATGACCACACGGTCTCCATCCTGCAGCTTGCTTCCAAGCAAAATACCGGTATCTCCATGATCTTTTACTTCTTTTCTATTGGAACAGTAACGAATATCCTTTCCGTACAATTCACTGATTGCCATTGTCGTCGCAACCGTCAGCGGGATTCCTTTATATGCCGGTCCAAACAGGACATCAAAATCCAATCCATAATTATCATGAATTGCCTTTGCATAATACTCTCCCAGCTTGCGAAGCTGCGTTCCTGTCACATAAGCACCTGCATTCATAAAAAACGGGGATTTTCTTCCACTCTTTAATGTAAATTCTCCAAACTTGAGTACCTTGCTCTCTACCATAAATTCAATGAATTCCTGTTTGTAACTTTCCATCATCAATCAAACCTCCTGTATCAAAAGCAAATTTGCTTTCAGCTTTTCTGATATATTAAATCTTTTTTCATTCTACCATATCATTTCCAAAATAACAATTATTAATTAACATGCCTGCACAGCTCAGACGAAAGATCTCCGAAAAAAATACTGTATTTTTTTTCGAAAATTTGCTATGATAGGTTCCTGCAAATCAACAAATACAAATAGAAAGAAGAATTTTATGAAAAACATATCCACCAACATGACAGAAGGAAATATCCTCAAAAACCTTATATTCTTTGCAATTCCTATTTTAATAGGAAACATCTTTCAGCAGCTTTACAATGTTGCAGACACCGCCATCATCGGGAATATCCTGGGAGATGATGCGCTTGCCGCCGTAGGAGCTGCGGCACCTGTTTACGGATTGCTGATTGGCTTTGCAGGCGGTCTGACAAACGGTTTTGCTGTTGTGATTGCCAGATATTTTGGAGCAGATAAGAAACGTGAGATGGCAAACTGTATTTCGCTGACCTACCTGCTCTCGGCTGTCATTGCTGTCGTACTCACCGCTGGCAGCGTAACCATCCTGCACCCATTGATGAAATTTCTCAAAACGCCGAATGAAATCATCACAGACACCGAAAACTATATCCGAATCATTATGCTGTTTTCCGCAATCACAATCGCCTACAACATGCTTGCGGCAATGATGCGGGCTGTTGGAAACAGCAAAACTCCCTTATATTTTCTTGTGGTTTCCACATTTATCAATATCGGACTGGATGTTCTGTTTATCCAAGGCTTTCATCTTGGCGTTGCAGGTGCCGCTTATGCAACCGTGATATCTCAGGGAATTTCTGCTTTGTTATGCCTGCTTTATATTTTAAAGAAATGCGATTTCCTGTTCTTCCAAAAATCAAACCTTCGATGGGATCCGTCATTGCTTTCTGACCTTACAAGCACAGGACTTTCGATGGGTCTGATGTACGCAATCGTCTCTGTTGGCTCAGTAATTCTGCAAGGTGCGGTAAACTCATTTGGCACAAACACGATTACCGCTCACATCGCCGCACGAAAAATTGATGATATATTTATGCTGCCCCTCGGAACGCTCTCCGTAGCAGCCTCTACTTTCACCAGCCAAAATTACGGCGCCGGAAAAATAAACAGAGTCAAACAGGGAATCCGCTACAGCATTATGATTTCGATGCTTTGGAGTGCGTTTTCTGTCTTAATTGCAACGCTGCTGCGAAAACCACTCATTCACGCATTGACCGGCACGACAGACGAAGGAATCATCGCAACGGCTTCCCAGTACATCATATGGAACATTTCGTTTTTCTTCGTACTCAGTATTCTCCTGATTCTCCGCAGCAGTCTGCAGGGCGTGGGAAGAAAGCTCGTTCCGATCAGCGGAAGTATTGCAGAATTTCTCCTGAAAATTTTTGCCGTCGCTGTACTTGCCCCCAATCTTGGTTATTTCGGCATCTGCATCTCGGAGCCTATCATTTGGGTGGTATGTGCCGCTATCGTTGTGGTTGATTATCTCGTATTTATACGCAAAACAAAAACGATGTTGAAAGCGAATGATTAAAAAGTTTTCCGTTATACGAAATCGAGCAGAAGGGATTTTTTCAAATCTCCTTCTGCTCTTCTTATTTCTCCTGCAAAGGCATCGCTCTCTTACGATTATCTGTCTAATTTTCGAATCATTGCCAGAATACGTCCGGCACAGCCGCGAATCTCTTCTTCGGTAAGCCATCCCTGTGCATATGCCTCACGAATATTCGCATCATCATTTGAATTTCCAGGCATAATGATATCATTTCCTGCGGCCGCGCATTTCCATGATACGCTGCCATCAGCCGGACATGTCGTATTCCAGTCAGACATGATGGCGCCTTCAAATCCCCATTCTTCGCGTGCAACTGTCGTACACAAATCTTTGCTGTTTGCCGCATGCACACCATTGATCAGATTATAGGAAGACATAATCGCAACCGGATTACTCTCTTTTACTGCAATCTCAAATCCACGAAGATAAATCTCTCTGAGTGCACGTTCTGATACGCAGGCATCCACACCCATACGATTGTCTTCCTGATTGTTGCAGGCAAAATGTTTGATGGTGACACCGCATCCGCCCTTGCTCTGCACTCCTTTTGTTACAGCTGCCGCCATGACGCCGGACAGTAGCGGATCTTCCGAATAATACTCAAAATTACGACCGCACAGCGGATTTCTGTGAATATTCATGCCTGGTGCCAGCCATAAATCTACCTGAAATTCTTTCATCTCTACCGCGATCGCTTCGCCAAATCTCTGCATGAGATCTTTATCCCAGGTCTGTGCCAGCGCTGTTCCTACCGGAAATGCTGTACAATACTGATAATAGATATCGGCACCTTCATGATACTCCATCGGCTCTAAAAATCCATTTTCCAAAGATCCGAGAACGCCAACACCGTAAACATGATCGCTTTCCCTGTCTACTTCATAACTCTGGCGAAGTCGAAGTCCTGCCGGTCCATCTGCCATAATCAGGGAACGCATGCCATATTTTTCTTCCAATGCCTCTGTTGTCTCTCCGGCAGACCCCGGCACACGAATTCCTGCTGAACCCAACGTGCTGGCCCCCTGTGTGATATTTCCATACAGAAGCGGTATCAGTTCTTCCACAGACTGTTCTGTGGCAATCTGTGTTTGGAACTCTTTCTTTTTCTCTTCCTTCGGTGTAAACGAAACTTTTAAAATTTCGTTTTGCTTCGCAATTTTTAGCCAGTCTGCTTTGGCAGTCAAAGCAGGTTTTTCAAATTCTGCGAATTCAATTTTTCTCGGACATATAGCCTGTGTCTTCTCAAGAACCATTTGCTCAGATATCTCCAGCACTGCTACGAGCTGCAGATCCGCGGAATGTTTTCCAATCCAGATGCCGTATACTCCACCGTCCATGTACCACGCATGCAGTTCTTCGGAAAAGCTTGCCAGCTGCTTTTGCTCGATCAAAATAGTTACTTTTTGTTCTTCCTTTGGCTGTAAGACAGGTGTCTTTGCAAACCCTGCCAGTCTGTGATACTCTTTTGCCTCTCCATTCTGAGGAAGTGTCACATACACCTGCACAACTTCGCGGCCGGCATAAGCATCCCCTGTATTTTTCACCATCACATCAATTTCAATGCCAGAATCTTTCACCCGCAGTTCTTCAAACTTCATCTCAAATGAAGTATAGGAGAGTCCGTATCCAAAAGGAAACAGAGGTTCTACACCAAAACTGTCAAAATAACGGTATCCTACATAGATGCCTTCTTTGTATTCTTCCGTCTCTAAATTCCCATTCAAATAACTGAAAGTTTCAGCACAGGGATAATCCTCATACCGTTTTGCCCATGTTGCCGTCAGTCTTCCGCCCGGAACTGTCTTACCAAGTAAGACATCCGCTACGGCATGTCCGCCTTCCTGACCTGGCTGAGAAATCTGTAAAACTGCCTTGATATTCTCTGCCTGCTGCAAAATCTCTGTCAATTCTACAGGACCTCCGGCATTTAAGATCAATACGGTCGGGACATTCTCCTGATTCAGATACAGAATGTCCTCCCTCTCTCTTTTGCTCAAATAATAATCGCCTTCTATCCTACGTCGATCCTTTCCTTCACCGGAAATACGGCTGATGACATAAACTGCAGCCTCTGCATGTTCGATATCCTGCTTTGACACCGGGCGTCCTTCCGGCAAAACAAACGGATTCGCTGCGTATGCATCAAACACATTTTCTACACCTTTGGCATCCTCCAGCACTTTTTCTTTCCATTCGTTCCTGGCATTTGTGTATCGACATTCATAGTCTGCAAGCCAGTTTTCACTTGTAATCGATACACCGGCCTCTTTTAACCCTTCGTAGATTGAAATATTTTCCCGGTTGTTGACATCACCGGAACCGATGCCACCTTTTACTGTTTTCCCTGCACCACATCCCAGTAATACAATCGATGTTGATTCTTTGAGTGGAAGCAGACCTTCATTTTTCAATAAAACCATTCCCTCTGCCGCCATTTCCCTGACCAGACGACTATGAGCAATTTCTCTCTGTGAAGGCTGCTGTTTTAATGTTCCGCTGTGAACCCAATTCTTTCTTTCCATAATTCCCTTTCTTTTTCCTGACATCATGAAATGTACTGACAAAGAAACCTACATTCCAATGCCAGTACATTCGTCATTTTTTTATTTTATTTTTATTCTTTTACACCACCGAGTGTAACACCTGCAATGATGTATTTGGAGAGAAGCAGATAAATGATAATGATCGGCACAATTGCTACTGTGATCATCATGTAAATTTTGGCCATATCAAAGTTCATGTAATCTGCGCCTCGAAGTGTTGCAATCAGAACCGGAACAGTCATTTTGTTCTTGGACTGAATAACCAGAGCCGGAACGAAGTAGTTGTTCCAGGAACCGACAAAGGTAAAGATTGCCTGCACGGCGATTGCCGGTTTCATGATTGGAAGCACAATCTGATTAAAAATCCGGAATTCTCCGCAACCGTCAATTCTTGCGGCCTCTACCAATGACAGCGGGAGGGAAGACTGGAGATAACTGTACATAAAGTAGAAGACCGCCGGGGAGGCAATAGATGGAATAATCAGTGGAAGCAAGGAGTCATACATCCCCATATTTGTGATCAAACGCAAAAATCCCATTGCCGTAACCTGTGTCGGCATAACAAGGATTGCCATAATAAACGTAAAGGCAACTTTTTTCAATTTAAAATCATATGCATACAGACCATATGCAGTCAATGATGAAAAATATGTACACAGTGCTGCCGAACAGCCAGATACGATCACACTGTTGATAATACCACGAAACATCGGGAATGTTCCATCATTTGCCACATTTTTTAAATTTTCCAGAAAATATTTACCCGGCAGTGCCGAAAATCCTTTCTGCAGGTCTGCATGAGAACGTGTCGCATTTACAATCAGAATATAGAAGAAGAACAGACACATAAAGGACAAAAGAATCAAAACGATATGTGCAAAAATGCTCTGTCCTTGCTTTTCTTTTTTTGATTTCATGACTTATTTCCTCCTTCTTCTTTCTTGTCTTGCTTTCTTTCTCGCAGCCGCTTTCGATCCATCCGGATCGTTGTCGTTTGTCATCTTATATACAATGAAGCACAAAATACCGCTGACAATAAACAGATATACCGACAGCGCACCTGCCATACCATAGTTTTTGCTCTTCAGATGACTGTTCAGAAACATAATCAATGTCATAGAAGTACGGTCTGGACTTCCCTGTCCATTTGTCAAAATCTGTGGAACATCAAACATCTGGAGACCACCAATGATAGCAGTAATCAATGTGTACGCAAGAATCGGACGGATCAGAGGCAGAATGATGTAGAAAAATCTCTTGATGCTATTACACCCGTCAAGCTCAGACGCCTCAAAAATATCTACACTGATTCCCATAATCGCAGCCATCAGCATAATCGTTGTATTACCAAACCACATCAAAAAGTTCATAAATCCAATTAAAGATCTTGTTCCAAATACGGAGCCAAGGAAATCAATTCGCTCATGAATGATTCCAAGCGACATCAAGATTGAGTTTACTGGTCCGTTCGAGGAAAACATGGTAAAGAACAGCATGGCAAACGCAGATGCCATAATCAGGTTTGGAAGATAAATGACAACCTTGAAAAACTGCTTACAATGAATTTTCATACGAATATCGGTAAACCATACAGCCAGAAGCAATGCAATGACAATCTGAGGAATAAATCCGATTACCCATAAAATCAGCGTATTGATTCCATATTTGATCATATCTGAATCCAACAGGCTGAAATAATTTTGCATTCCGACAAAATTAGGTCCGATTTCCTTGATTCCTGAGCGATAATATTCAAAAAAGCTGTATCGAATTGTATCTGCCAGAGGAATCAGAGAAAAAATAAAGTAGCACAGAAAGAATGGCAGGATAAAGAAATATCCCCATTTCGCATAACTGATGCTTTTGCGCTTTTTCTTCATAATTCAACATTCCTTTCTCTGTGTTCTGTGGAGCAGCTATATGCCCCACAGAAAGTTTCGTCATTACTCAGCCCATTTAATCTCGGTAATATCCGGATAACGCTCTTTGATCGCTGTCTCAAAGTTCACCTTTGCCTTTTCGTAATCTACTTTGCCCTGGAAGTAATCACTGAAAGAATTCTGAATCAATTCTACACATCCCTGGTCATAAGCAGACAGAGGTGCGATCTGAATGTTTTCTGCAACCGGTGCAAAATATTTGAACGGATTCTGTCCTCCAAGGAACTCTGAAGAGAAGTTTGCATCATCTTTTGCAGCTTCCTGCATTCCGCTTGTGGTATTTGTAAAGTCGGCATAATCTTTTGAGATTTTCAGCAGATTATCTTTATCTGCAGTTAATGCAAGAATGATATCTTTTACGTGCTCTGGATTGTCAGTGCCTGTACAAGCATGAATGTAGGAGCCGCCCCAGTTGTATTCCTGTGGAGGATTCGTAACGGCCCAGGATCCTGCTTCTCCATCCCAGTTTTTAGACAGGACGAAGTCAATGCCCCATGCCGGAAGAAGGAACGCAAATACTTTCGATTTGGAGCCCATTGCTTTGTTCCAGTCATCGTTCCACTGACCTTTTACTGTTTTATCCAGATAACCGGCATCCAGCCATTCCTTGGAATCATTTACCCAGTCCATAATCTTCTGATCCACATTTAAGGTTGTCTCACCTGGTTTCACCCAGGACTCTTCGATGCTGTTTCCATACAAACGGAACGTATCTGCATAAGAGGAAAATGTGTAATAACCTTTTGCTTTCAGCTCTTCAGCCGTTGCTTTAATGGTATCCCAGTCTTTTACTTTCTCACCAACAACCTCCGGATCGTCTGTTCCGAACACATCGTTGGCAATATCACGGCGATATACCAGAAGTCCCGGACAACACTGCCATGTAGAACCTCTCTGCACACCGTTCTGGTCGGATGCTGTTGTTTTTGTGAAACTGTACTGATCTGCCAGATCTGCCTCCGAATCAATACCAAGATCGGTAAGCGGCATAGCCACATCAGCGTCCGCATCTGTATATTTGTTTACGTAGTCTGTCTCCGATAAGAAAATATCTACCTTATCGTCTGCCGCTGCATCTGCCTGTTTGAGCAGTGCCTCATCCAGCTTCTGCTGATAAACACCATCCTGATTTGGATTGATGATCCAATGAATCTCTGTTCCATCCTTTAAAGTTGTTACCGTTCCATCATCGGATGTTTTTTCAACCTCCGGATAAACTGCCTCCAGACGCTCACGAAATTCTTCGTTCCAGGAATAAATGTTAATCACCTTTCCCTCCTCAGCGGCTGCCTGTTCTGCTCCTCCTTCTGATTTAGCAGCACCTCCGCCGCAGCCGGTCAATGTACCGGCGCACATTGCTGTTGCAAGCAATGCTGCAATCACTTTCTTTTTCATTCTTTTTTTCCTCCTTTTCTGATTTTTTTGTGTAGCATACGCCTCACTTGGATTGTCTGTATTATATCGCAATCGTTTTTTGGGATATATTATATATTTCAAAAAAATATCAGATTCATGACCTGATTTCATTCTTTCCTTTTTTCTTGTTTTTTTCGGCTTTCTTCGCCTCATTCAGGTAAAAAAATTGCAATTTAGGTCATGATTCTGATATTTTTCACACGTTTCTTATTTTAACAAAACTTTTTCTCTTTGTATAATAGCAGATACATCATATGAAAGGAGACAACAGAAATTGAAACATTTACATTTTATTGACGGAAACGGCAGTTTTTCCATTGAACGACCGGAAAATACAAGTTACCTTTACTTTCCACTTGCATCAGAAGCAGGATTGAAAAGCGCTGTTACGCCAAACCTTGGCGGAGATTCCAAAGTGAATCAGGACAGCTTTCTGCTTGAGCCGGTAAGTTCCGAAAATCTGCATAACAACCGTTCTGTCCGAAACTTCTGGTGTGTCATAGACGGTGTTGGCGTTTACTCGGCTGTCGGAGCATCTGGCGAACAGGAAGCCTCCAAATTTTCCAAAGTTCAGGACGAAAGTGAACTCACTGCCGGATTGATGTGGCACACATTAAAAAGAAATTCCAAAATTCTCCAAATTTCCTCTGAGATAACCTCCTTTGTTCCAAGAGACAACAACGTGGAAATTATGTATGTGACGATTCAAAATCAGTCAGAACGCACACAGAACATCACTGCCTATGCCGCTGTTCCTCTTTACGGCCGCAGTGCGGACAATATACGTGATCACCGCAATGTTACTTCTATGCTCCATCGCATACAGACGACAGAGCATGGTGTTTTTGTACGCCCGACTATGTCTTTTGATGAACGTGGCCATCAGGTAAACCACCGAATTTATTATGTTGCCGGATGCACGGGCAGCAGCCAGACACCAGAGTCCTTTTATCCTACCGTCGAGGATTTCATCGGTGAGGGCGGCACCTATACACATCCACGAGCAGTATATGAAACCCATCCGGGTGTACCTGCGTCCCACCGTGCAGCCGGAAAAGAAGCAATGGGAGCCTTTCGTTTTCAAAAAGTTACGCTCGCTCCCGGCGAAAAAGCAGACTATATCGTTCTTCTTGGCACAGAGGAAAGCGAAGAGCCAATTGCACATCTTCTTGAGAAATACAATTCTTCTGCTAAAGTGAACATGGTACTGGAAGAAACAAAACAATACTGGATAAATAAAGTTAATGTTGATTTCCACACCAAAGATACCAATTTTGACGGTTTCATGAAATGGGTCAGCTTTCAGCCTTTCCTGCGCCGTTTATTCGGATGTTCGTTCCTGCCTCACCACGATTATGGACGCGGAGGTCGAGGCTGGCGTGATCTGTGGCAGGACTGCCTTTCTCTTTTGTTGATGGATCCACAGGATGTCGGAGCCATGATTGCTAAAAATTACGGCGGTGTCCGCATTGACGGAACCAATGCCACAATCATCGGTGACGGTGACGGCAATTTTATCGCAGACCGAAACGGCATTGCCCGTGTCTGGATGGATCATGCTCTCTGGCCGCTTATGACAACAAAGCTTTATATCGATCAGACCGGCGATATTGATATTCTGAAAAAAGAAGTTCCTTATTTTAAGGACACACAGACAATGCGCGGAACCCAAATCGATACACTCTGGAATGACACCTACGGAAACCAGCAGCGCACAGACACAGACGAGATTTATACGGGAAGCATCCTGGAACACATTCTAATTCAGCAGCTTGCCGCATTTTATGAGGTCGGAGACCATAACATTTATCAACTGCGCGGTGCAGACTGGAACGATGCGCTTGATATGGCAGCCGAACACGGTGAAAGCGTTGCCTTCACCTGTGCCTATGCCGGAAACTTGAGGTTGCTCGCCGAACTTCTTCACCTTATGGAAAGTCAGCAGCCGGGACAGACAGTAGAACTTCTGGGGGAAATCGAAATTTTGCTGAATTCTGATCCGGAACTGTTTGACAATATTGATAAAAAGCGTGAGATTTTATCGCAGTATGCTTCCCGGTGCAAGCATAACGTCAGCGGAAAAAAAGCAGCCTTCACACTTACTCAGATTGCTTCCAATCTGATTCAGAAAGCAAATTGGCTGACTGAGCACGTAAGAACTCAGGAATGGATCGAAGGTTCCTCCGGCGAAGGCTGGTTCAATAGCTATTACGACAATCACGGACAGGCGGTAGAAGGATTCCGTGATGATTCCGTGCGCATGATGCTCACCGGACAGGTATTTTCCATTATGGGACACATTGCCACCGACGAACAGATTCAGAAAATCGTAAAAAGTGCCGATCATTATCTGTATCAGAAGGAAATCGGCGGCTATCGCCTGAATACCGATTTTCAGGAATTAAAATTTGACATGGGACGTATGTTCGGATTTGCTTATGGAGAAAAGGAAAACGGTGCTGTTTTCTCTCATATGACTGTTATGTTCGCAAATGCATTGTATCGCCGTGGATTTGCTAAAGAAGGATGGAAAGCATTAAAAACACTGGCAGATACTGCGTTGAATTTTGATATCAGCCATATCTATCCTGGCATTCCGGAATATTTCCGTTCTGACGGACGCGGCATGTATCACTATCTGACCGGTGCGGCAAGCTGGTATATGATGACGATGATCACAGAAGTCTTTGGTGTCCATGGATCTGCAGGCGATCTCATTTTGTATCCAAAGCTTCTGGCAGAACAGTTTGACGAAGATGGAATCGCCTCCATCCACGTTTCTTTCGCCGGTAAACAGCTTGAGATTATCTACAAAAATGAACCGGGCAAAGATTTTGGAGCCTACACTGCTGCATCTGCCGTATGCGATGATACGCCAATTGAGATTGTGAAAGACTCCTATGCCGTTGTTTCCCGCAAGATGCTGGAAGAGCTTTCAGACGAACCACATACCATCACCATCACATTACTCTAAATTTATAAAGGACAGGTACAACAACTATGAAATATGGCTATTTTGATGACAATAACCGTGAATACGTGATTGAACGCCCAGATACTCCGGCACCATGGGTAAACTATCTGGGTTCCCCAGAATACGGTGCAATCATTTCCAACAACGCAGGCGGCTACAGCTTTGCAAAGTCTGGTGCAAACGGACGAATCCTGCGCTACGTCTTCAATGATTTTGACCAGCCCGGACGCTACATCTATATCCGTGACAACAAATCCAACGATTACTGGTCTGCTTCCTGGCAGCCGGTAGGCAAGGATCTTGACAGCTATCACAGCGAATGCCGCCATGGCATCGGTTATACAAAAATGACTGCCGACTATGACAAGATTCACTCAGAGGTACTTTACTATGTGCCTCTCAAAAAAGCCTACGAAGTATGGGCACTTTCCGTGACAAATAATTCTGATGAGACAAGAGATCTGACGCTGACCGGTTATGCTGAATTTACCAATCACAGCAATTACGAACAGGACCAGGTCAATTTGCAGTACTCCCTGTTCATCACAAGAACACTTTTTGAAGAAAATCGTATCATGCAGCAGGTACACGGAAATCTGGACGCGCTTAAGCCCAAAGAACAAGTGGATAACAAAAACGTAACGGAGCGCTTTTTCGGTCTCGCAGGTGCTGTCGTTTCCTCTTACTGCGGAGATAAAAACAGCTTCCTCGGGAACTATCACGGATATGGAAATCCACAGGGCGTTATATCCGGTAGTCTCGGAAATATCACCAGCTACAACGAGAATTCCTGTGGTGCTCTTTCCAGCAGCGTAACGCTGGCGCCGGGCGAGACAAAAACGATCGTTTTCCTGCTTGGCATGAAGCCTTCCGCCGAAGCTGCCCAAGTAATCGCTTCTTATGCTGATCCGGCAAAAACGGTTGCACAGGAGTTATCTGAACTGAAAGCAGACTGGAATGCAAAACTGGAAAATCTCAAAGTAACCACACCAAGTCCGGAATTTAATACCATGATCAACACATGGAACGCTTACAACTGCTTTATGACCTTTATCTGGTCACGTGCAGCCTCCTTTATCTACTGCGGTCTGCGCAATGGCTATGGCTACCGCGACACCGTGCAGGACATTCAGGGAATCATTCACCTTGCTCCGGAAATGGCGGTAGAAAAAATCCGCTTTATGCTCTCCGCGCAGGTAGACAACGGCGGCGGTCTTCCACTCGTAAAATTCACACATAACCCGGGACACGAAGATACACCGGATGACGCCTCCTATGTAAAAGAGACAGGACATCCAGCATACCGCGCAGATGATGCGCTGTGGCTTTTCCCAACGGTATATAAATACATTTCCGAGACCGGCAACACGGCATTCCTGGATGAAGTAATCCCATTTGCAAACAAAGACGAAGGAACGGTTTATGAGCATTTAAAACGTGCCGTACAATTCTCCTTTGACCACCTTGGTCCTCACGGTATGCCTGCCGGGCTGTATGCAGACTGGAACGACTGCCTCCGCCTGGGAGCAGATGGAGAATCCTCCTTCGTAGCACTGCAATTCTACTATGCAATGATCATCTTAAAGAAATTTGCAGAACACAAGCAGGACTCTGCTTATATCAGCTATCTGGAAGACAAACTGCAGGAAACTGCAGAGAAAATCCAGAAGCTTTGCTGGGACAATGACCGTTTCATCCGCGGCTATACAGAAGCAGGCGAACGCATCGGTGCCGCTGCCGATCCTGAGGCAAATATGTGGTTAAATCCACAGAGCTGGGCAGTTATCAGCGGACTGGCTAGCAAAGAACAGGCAGATGCTGCACTGCAAAATGTATATGAGCGCTTAAATACACCATATGGCGCAATCCTGATGGACCCGCCATATCATGCACACGCATTTGACGGTGCACTTGCCGTTATTTATAACCAGGGAACAAAAGAAAACGCCGGTATCTTCTCCCAGTCTCAAGGTTGGCTGATTCTTGCCGAGGCACTCTGCGGACATGGAGACCGTGCCTTTACCTATTTTATGGAAAACGCACCTGCTGCACAAAATGACCGAGCAGAAATCCGTCATCTGGAGCCGTACTGTTATGGACAGTTTACGGAAGGAAAGGCAAGCGAACATTTCGGCCGTTCTCACGTACACTGGCTGACAGGAACAGCTTCCACCGTTATGGTAGGATGCGTAGAAGGTATCCTTGGACTCCGTCCGGATTTAAACGGTCTCAGACTTGCTCCATCTATCCCAAAAGACTGGAAGAGTTTTGAAATGGACAAAAATTTCCGCGGAAAACATCTGCACATTGTTGTGGAAAACCCGAACGGAAAAGAATCCGGATGTACCAAACTGATTCTCAACGGCACAGAACTTCCTGACAATTACATACCGGTTGACCTCTTACAGGATACCAACAACATTACCTTCATTCTTTAATCTACAAAAAAGGCGCAGCATCATAATCTGGCTGCGCCTTTTCTAAGCAGGATTTCACCTACTGAACCGTTAACATCATTTTATTTTTCCTCAGCATCCGTTTCCTTTTGAATATCCCACTGAACCATGTAATGCAGATCCCGATATTTCCTTGGCGTCATACCGACGCTTTCACGAAATTGCTGTATAAAATGGCTCTGTGAAGAAAATGATAAACGGTTTGCAATATCAATGATTGAATAATCACTGAACTGCAGGAGATTCTTGGCAATGTCTATTTTCTGCTGCCGGATATAAGCACTGACAGAAATTCCAGTCTCCTTTTTAAACAAACGCGAAAGATAGCTGGCCGACACACCAAACTCATCTGCCAAATCCTCAATCGTAATGCGTTCCTTGATATGAGAATAAATATACTCTTTGCAGTCATTGATGTGCTTGGAATTCGTATCATTCCGAGAATGCCTGCGCATTTTCTCTGTATAATCCATAACCATCTCATCATGCAGAATTTTTACACCCTCTACCGTATGAATATCATCCAGCTTCTGGATGTAAAAATCACTCAGACGAAAGGCCTGCTCCAATTCCATACCGTTTTGTCTGCATAAGCGTGTAATCATTGCAGTTGTAATGACAAAATGGTATTTCAGATTTGTCACAGGATTTCTGGAAAGCACACCGACTCCTTCGCTCTCCACAAATCTTCCCTGCTCACAGTTTTTCTGCACAGCCTCCACATTTCCGGACACAACCGCCTGATAAAACATAAACTCTTCTGTCGGAGGTCTGTGCTCAATCTCGTCAATATCATCTCCAGCCTCAAAAAGAAGCCATTCGTCCTTGTATGTCATATCGCATTTTCCTCTCTTATCGAACTGCGCCAATCAATTCGTGGATGTCTTCGATATGATTTCTCTTCATATAAGCTTCAATACCTTCAATGACATCGAGCGTTGTTCTCGGATTATGGAAGTTGGCCGTTCCAACTGACACAGCCGTTGCACCTGCCAGAATAAACTCCAGTGCATCCTCAGCACAGGTGATTCCGCCCATACCAATGATTGGCAGAGAGACTGCCTGCGCAACCTGGTATACCATGCGCACGGCTACCGGACGGATTGCAGGACCGGAAAGTCCGCCTGTCTTATTTGCTACGGCAAACGTGCGACGATTGACATCAATCTTCATACCAGTCAGTGTATTAATGAGCGAAAGCGCATCTGCGCCGCCTGCCTCTGCTGCTTTCGCAATCTCCACGATGCTTGTGACATTCGGAGTCAGTTTCATAATGACCGGCTGCTTTGCCACTTTTTTGATCTCTTTTGTCAATTCCTCTACATGCTTCGGGTCCTGTCCAAATGCCAGGAAATCCGCATTGACATTCGGGCAGGAGATGTTAATCTCCATCATATCAATGTCTTCCTCTGCCAGACGCTCTACGACCGCCAGATATTCTTCCGGTGCATGGCCGCATACGTTGACAATAATTTTTGTATCAAACTGCTGCAGATACGGAATATCTCTTTTACAGAATACTTCTATTCCGGGATTTTGCAGACCGATGGCATTGATCATACCGCTGCTTGTCTCTGCAATACGCGGGGTTGGATTTCCCGGCCATGCCACATGGGCAACACCTTTTGTCACGACAGCACCGAGACGATTCAAATCTACATATTCTGCATATTCTGCTCCCGATCCAAACGTTCCGGAGGCTGTCATGACTGGGTTAGCAAGCTCTACTCCCGCCAGATTTACTTTCATATTCATTACAGTTCCACCTCCGTACACAAGAATACAGGACCATCTTTACAGATTCTCTTATTATTTACATGAGAATGCGCATCCACTTCTTTGGATTTGCAGACACAGGCAAGACACGCACCGATTCCGCATGCCATCTTTTCTTCCATGGAAATCCAGCACTCAATACCATTCTCCAGTGCATACGCCTTAATAGCACGAAGCATCGGAGTCGGACCACATGCGAAGATCACATCTGCTTTCAGGCGGTTTGCCGCAATCGCATTGAGAACATTTCCCTTCGTTCCGCAGCTTCCGTCTTCTGTCGCAATGTAAAGGTTTCCATTTTCCTCGAGTTCTTTATTCAAAAACAATTCATCGCGATATCCGGCAATGATGATTTTCTCTGCTTCCAGTTCTTTTGCTGTTTCTACCATAGGAGGCACACCAATACCGCCGCCCATCAGGAAGACTCTTCTGTCTTTGGCTCTCTCAAGAGGAAAACCGTTTCCCAGAGGCCCCATCACATCTACCGAATCTCCCTCTTTTAAATGTGAAAACTCTTCCGTTCCTTTTCCTGCCACGCGATATACGAGGCGCAGTGCACGTTTTTCTTTGTCAATCTCGCAAATGCTGATTGGTCTCGGCAACATACGGCTTTTATCTGCACTGTATACAGATACAAACTGTCCTGGTTTTGCCTCATCCGCAATCATTTCTGTCTGAATCCAGAGGCTATAGATTCCCTCTGCGATTTTTTCCTGGCTCATGACAAGACAGGTTTCTTTCTTTTTTTCACTCATAACGTCTGCCCTCTGCTTATCTGTTTTTTAATGCACCGTCAATATCAGCAATCATGTCCAGAACTGCCTGACGGGATGCATCTGCATAATTTTCAGCTCCAAAAGAAGCGTATTTTTCCTGTTTGTAAGCGGCAATAATTCCACGGGAGGAGTTTACGATTGCACCAAGTCCGTCCTCATTGAAGAAGTGAACAAGATCTGCACCTTTTCCACCTTGGGCACCGTATCCCGGAACCAGAATGAAGGACTTCGGCATTACTTTACGCAGCACTTTACCCATCTCCGGATACGTTGCACCGACAACTGCACCAATGTAGCTGTAATCGTCACCCATCAGTTCTTCGCCCCACTGTGCAACCTTCTCGCCAACCAATTCATACAGCGGGCGTCCATCCACCAGCTGATCCTGGAATTCTCCGCTGGAAGGATTGGAGGTCTTCACAAGAATGAAGAGACCTTTTTTATGCTCTTTACATACTTCCATAAACGGTTTCACACCGTCAGAACCAAAATAAGGGTTCACTGTTGCAAAATCCTCATCAAACGGCACATAAGATTTGGAGCCTACCTGCACACTGCCAAGATGACCTACGGCATACGCTGCGGATGTAGAACCAATGTCTCCTCGTTTTACGTCACCAATCACGACCAAATCTTTGGATTTGCAGTAGTCTACTGTCTTTTTGAACGCTTTTAAACCTTCAATACCAAACTGCTCATACATGGCAATCTGCGGCTTCACAGCAGGAATCAGATCGTATGTTGCATCTACGATTCCTTTGTTGTACTGCCAGATTGCTTCTGCCGCACCTTCCAACGTTTCTCCATACTCCGCAAAAGCAGCTTTCTGGATATGCTCCGGAATGTAATTGAGCATCGGATCCAGTCCGACAACGATTGGTGCATTTGTTTTTTTGATTTTTTCTACTAATTTATTGATCATGGTGAATCCTCCTAATATCATTTGTTCTATCATACACGAAAATGCGCGGTAATTCAAGCGTCCACCATCAGGTAATGCCTTGCCTTTTGAAAAGATAAAATATTTTTCAGTACTTCCACAATTTCCTGTTTGTAGGGGCGTATGTGCATCGCTTTTCCCGTCACCGGAACAGACTACCAACGGCAAGGTTGGGCTTGAGGATTTCCGAACAGCCATTTGCACAGGGGAGGTTTTCCGTATCAAGTGCAGGTTTGTCCGCTTGTTCCGTCAACCTGTTGATTTTCTTGTTTGGCTGCGCCGCCTATAGATTGCTTTTCAAACAAACTCGCGCCCTGCGCTCAAACATTGTTTTCAAAGCAATCGCTCTGCTCGCCAAGCCTGCGAAAATCTGCCAAAGGTCTGCCGGAACAAGCGGACAAACCTGCACTTTGATTTCGGAAGGTTATCAATCTGTGCAAATTGGCTGTTCTACTTTGTTGGCAATGTCTTTTGTTGAA
>JALFVM010000144.1 GCA_022787145.1 Lachnospiraceae bacterium
TTCAATGATGGTTTTCTGGACAGAAACATCCAATGCTGCCGTGGCCTCATCCATGATCAGAATCTCCGGTTCCAGTGCCAACGCCCGGGCAATAGCAACTCTCTGGCGCTGACCGCCGCTCATATTATGAGGATAGCGGTCAGCAAATTCCTCCGGCAGTTCCACCATATACAGGAGTTTTTTCGCAGCAACATCCTTCTCCGAGGCTTTGATTCTGCCGAAATTCATCAGTGGTTCGCAGAGAATATCGCGTATCTTCATTTTAGGGTTGAACGATGCCGATGGATCCTGAAATACCATCTGAATATTCTGTCGATTCTGACGCAGTTCTTCCCCTTTCATTTTCGTGATATCTTTTCCACGATATAGAATTTCGCCCTCGGAAGGAATGTCCAAAGAAACAAGAAAGCGCATGAACGTACTTTTGCCACAGCCGGATTCACCGACCAGCCCAAGCGTTTTTCCCTTATACATTTTTAAATTGATATCATTGTTCGCAATCAATGTCCGTCCACCGGATGCTGTAAAACGGCGAGTCACATGTTTTGCTTCCAGGATTACTTCATCTTTTTCAAACAAATCGTTCACCTCCCAAAGATGGTACTGCATCCAGCAGAGTCTTTGTATACGCATTTTCCGATTCGTGAAGAATATAATCACGATTGCCCTGATCTTCCATCCGGCCATTCTTCATGACAACAATATAATCCGACATATATGCGGCAACTCCAAGATTATGAGTGACTACAATGATTCCTGTACCGTATGTATCACGAAGATTCAGCATCTGCCGTACAATCTGAGCCTGGGTCGTCACATCCAGCGCCGAAGTCGGCTCATCTGCCAGCAAAAGCTTGGGCTGATAAGTCATCGCCATTGCGATTCCCACCCTCTGACGCATACCACCGGAGAGCTGAAACGGATACGAACACATAATGTTATCGCCACTTGGAAGACGCATGCGCTCCAGCATTTGAACGCCTTTGTCCCAGGCATCCTTTTTTGAAATTTTTTCATGCGTTTTGATATATTCAATAAACACATCCCCTATTTTGCGAGTAGGATTCATCATCGCACCACTGTCCTGAAAAATCATCGAAATATCTGCGCCCCGAATTTTACGCCACTGTTCGGAAGAATAAGAAAGCACGGAAGTACCCTCAAATGTAATATCCCCCGAGGTCACTTTTCCTCCACCAGGCAGCAGTCCAAGCACCGCACGAATGACTGTCGTTTTGCCGCTTCCCGATTCGCCCACCAGACTGATGATCTGCCCCGGTTTCATATTGAGGTTGAAATCCTGCACAGTCGGAACATTTTTATAGGAGATGGTTGCATTTTTTATTTCTAACATCGTGCTTCCTCCTTATTCCGTTTTCGGATCCAGGATATCCCGCAAAGAATCTCCCAGCATATTAAAAACGACAACGACAACAAAAATCGCAAGACCCGGAAAAATCATCAGCCATGGGGCCGTCTGCATACAGGCTCTTCCCTCATTGAGCATATAGCCCCACTCCGGTGTCGGCGGTTTGGCACCAAATCCCAGAAAGGAAAGCGCCGCCAACTCCAGCATCATGGCTCCGATATCCGTTGCAGCCGTAATCACCAGAGTCGGCAATGCATTTGGCAGCATATAGCGCACCAGCATATAGGGCGTTTTAGATCCGGTCACAATGGCAGCAGAAACATAGTCCCTGTTTCGTATTTTCAAGACCAGCGACCGCGCCAGTCTTGCGTATTTCGTCCAACTTACCAACACAATCGCAATAATTGCATTTTTGATGCTGGCTCCCATAATACCAGCCACAGCCAGAGCAAGCACCAGACCAGGAAATGCCAGCATCATATCTGCGATACGCATAATCACAGCATCAATCCAGCCTCCAAAATAACCGGCAATGATTCCCAGAGTAGAACCAACAAGAAAAATCAGAGCAACTACACCAAAGGTAGAGGTCAGGGAGGCTCTTGCTCCGTAAATAACTCTGGCATAAATATCTCTTCCCATCTTGTCCGTTCCAAAAATATGTTCTTTGCATGGAGGCAGCATCGCATCAGCCAGACTCCCCTTCAGCGGGTCCACGCCGCCGGAAACGATAGGAGCAAAAACTGCCGCCAGAATAATCAGCAGTGCCAACACAAGGAAAACACTGAACTGCTTATATTTTTTGAAAAAATTAATCGCTTTCATTTTTTTCACTCCTTCAGGCGCATTCGAGGATCAATATAAATATAGGATGCATCCACAATGAGATTGACCACCATGTAAATCAGACTCATCCACAATACATAGCCCTGAATCAGATTATAATCGCAGGAAGTAATGGCAGACACCGCCAGATTGCCAAGACCCGGATACGAAAAAATCACTTCTACCACCGAAGTTCCCCCGAGCAAACTTCCAATCGACAGTCCAAACATGGTAATCAACGGAAGCAGGGCGTTTGGAAAAACATTTCTCCAGATAATCTGCGATTTTTTTACTCCTCTTGCCTGTGCACCGATTACATAATCCTGACTCAATTCCTCCAATACAGCAGTACGCACCTGCCTGGTGTATTTCGCAGCCATGGCAATCGCCAGCGTCAAGGCAGGCAAAAACAGACTCTTAAAATCTCCCGCCGAACTGATAACAGGAAATACCGGAACATACACACAAAGCAGAAGCATCAACAGCAATCCTACCCAGAAATTCGGCATGGCACAGCCCAGAAACGTAACACCACGGATCAGAAGATCAATCCAACTGTCCTTGTACAAAGCAGATAACACGCCAAACGGCACTGCCAGAAGCAACATCATTACCATTGACATCAACGCAAGCTTTAGCGTCGGCAGAATTCTTCCGGCTAAAAGCTCAACCACAGGCTTGTTCAGGGAATAAGACTTTCCAAAATCTCCTTGCAGGCAATTGCCCAGCCAACGGAAATATTGTACCAGAAACGGGTCATTCAATCCCATTTCCTGGCGAGTCTGTTCTACAAGCTCCTCCGTCGGCATCACACCTGTAGCCGTGAACATATTTCGCACCGGATCTCCGGGAGACATATAGGTAAGTAAAAAGGTTATAAAGCTAATGCCAAGCAACACAATGAAAATATGTAAAATTCTCGTAAGAATTTGTTTTTTACTCAAAATAAACAACTCTCTTTCTTCTTGTTTAATTGGCTGGTGTAATTTCTGTACTCAGCCAGTAGTAATCTGCTGTATGAATATGGGCGTTAGCTACATTTTTTGAGTAGATCATCGATGAGTTGTAATAACCATCAATTAAAACTGCCGCATCATCGACAAGAATCTGCTGCATCTGGAAAACAAGATCTGCACGTTTGTCGGGATCCATTTCTCCTTTCAATTTCTCATACAGAGCATCATATTCCGGGTTTGAATAGGAACAGTACGTACTTTCTGTTGCCCAGTTGGCCATAAACGCAAGTGGATCTCCTGTACCAACGGTCGTCCAGTTATTATTGTTGAAATCATACTCACCGGCTGCCAGCTTGCTCCACTGGTCATCCGAAGAGCCATAATCTGCCGTACAGCCAATACCAATTTCTGTCAGATACTGGATATGGGCATCGGAGAAATCATTGAGCAGACGGTTTTCATAGGACACGTAGCGCAGATTGATATTTTCCCCATCCAGTTCTCGGATTCCATCACCATCTGTATCTACAATACCTGCCTCATCCAGAATTTCCTTTGCTTTTTCCGGATCATAAGAATAAGGATTCTCAAGTTTTTCATAACCGTAACTCAGATTGCTTGGAAGTACAGCAAATCCAGGTGTGTACAACCCTCCGATTGTATTGGAATTGCAGATTGCATCATAATCAATACCCATGAGAATTGCCTGACGCAGCGTCTTATTGGCTAAAACTCCATCAAAGTTCATCCAGGAGAAACCTGTACGAACACCCGTCGCAATATCCACAGTAAAATCAGGATCTTCCTGAAATTTCTGAATATCTGCAACATTCGTGATATTTTCTACCAGATCCACCTGACCACTCTGCAAAGCCATCGTTTTAGCAGAAGCATCACCCATAAAAAGAATTTTCACCTCATCATAAGGCACTTCCTCGCGGTAGTTCGGGTTCTTGACCATATCGTAACCCACGCCAACGCCATTGAACTGCTCAATCATATAAGGACCGGTACCAATCGCACCATTATCAAAATCTTTCATATCTTCGACATCCAGAATCGCCATCGTTGGATGTGCCAGCTGACCAGGCAAGTTTGCATAAGGCTTGGAGGTAACGATCGTTATGGTGTTCGCCTCATCATCGGCTGTAACTGTCGCTTCGAATTCCAGATATTTTTCCGGTTTCGCAGAACCGGAAGGTCCCATTTCTTTCAGATAATCAAAAGTCGCCTTCACTTTAGAAGGTGTCAGAAGACAGCCGTCAGAAAATGTAATGTCTTTTTTCAATGTAATGATCCATTCCGTATGTTCATCGTTGACAGTATAACTTTCTGCCAGCCATGGTTCCACTTCCATAGAATCATTGAATTTAAAAAGACATTCACTGATACCGTAACGCATACAGTTCCAACCGGAACTTTCTCCGGAAACGGTATTGACAGAACCGTCATCGTACATCTGGCATCCAAAATTCAGGATTTTTTCACCTTCTGCTGTCTGTTCGCTTTTCGCACTGCTGTCACTGTTGCTACCGCTGTCACTGTTGCTACCGCTGCCGCCACAACCTGTCATGGAAGTCATAAGCATCACTGCGGCTAAAAATACTGATAGATTTTTTTTCATAGATATTCTCCCTTTCTTTTTCATTCACAAGATCACACGTTTCGTCGCAGAAAAAAAATGACCGGATGTTATTACATCCGATCAGAAAATTTTTATGAAAATAGCTCCCGCAATCCCTATTTGTTTACATTACTGCTAAAAAGCATGAAAATGCGTACGAAAAAAGGATAGAACTCTCTAACTTTCAATAAAAGGATTTCTCATCGTCCGTAAGAACCTTTAAAGAAAATAAGCAGGTCTCCTGACTTAAGCATCAACACCCAAAACGCCTTCCCAGAGCCTTCACTCCAGTGACATATAT